>CAUZSN010000135.1:0-6903 GCA_963582345.1 Planctomycetota bacterium | reverse complement strand
ACAAGGTCCATCCACTTGAAGTCGAAAGAGTGATTCGTGCGGTCCGGGGTGTTGTGGACGTGCGGGTTTACGGTCAATCGTCCTCGATCGCGGGGGAGCTGGTTGGTTGCGAAATTGTTGCCGCCGATGATAGCGATGGCGAATCCGTGAGACACGAGGTGGCGACAACATGTACTGACCATTTAACAGATTTTCAACGGCCACGAGTCATCAAGCTCGTTCCCGCAGTTTCTCTGTCGGCCGCCGGCAAAATCAAGCGTGCGTTAGACCAGCAGCAATAAACAGAATTCGCTCGTCGGCCGAATGCCGATTACCTGCGTGAAAACGCCGCATAGTAGTGCGAATAATTGTTGAACCGCGTCGGGTGGCCTGTGGGGAAGACGCCATTATTTCGTTGTGCCTGCGTCATCTGGCGACGAACGGTGCTGACCTGCCGCTGCAATCGCTGTAGTTGATCATTCTGTTGATCTTGTTCTTGCGCCCGCCGCTGTGCTTCAATCCGTGGTCGAACCGTTGTGAAATACGTGGGAAGCCCATTCGTTTGATTATCCACACTCAGCAAACTGAGATAAGGGCTCACTGTGGGTCGGTTATGTATCCGTGACCGCATACTACGATATCCTGACGGGAAATTCACTTGGGCGGACACATGACTATTCCATAGAACCAGCGTCGCGAATATCGCCAGAGAGGATAAATGAAGATGTTTTAACATTTCACGAACCTTCCTATGGTGGCATGGATGTGTGCAGGTTTAGGTTTCAGTATCGTTTTTATGACATAAAGTGGCACTGTACAACTAGTATTCTAGCCACAATATCCAGAAAGGCAAATCGCTTCAGGCAGCTAGACATGCCGCTTTAGTACGGTATAAACCGTCCCTCTGGAAATCTCTGTAACAGCTGAACCGTTTGCGCACCCAATAGCGCGCTTCCAAAGAGTCGCTCGAACGGAGCGGTGACCTTGGCGATCGTGCCATCCAGGAGGATGAACTTGTCTTCGGCAATGAAAATACGATCACCGGGAAGAACCTGGTAGTTGGTTTGGGTAGAACCGCCCTTGGTAATCGCCACCCAGTCGATGGGTAGAATCTGGTCGCAGCCGACTCCACTTGGTGCGGGGCGAGCGATCCACATCTTGCGCTTGTTGGACTGCCGTTGCGTGCCTCCGATCAGAGCCATGGCGTCCAGAACAGTTTCATTGCCCGTGATAGGCAGTCGGATCACGCCGTCACCGAATCCGGCACCTTCGACAATCACGTAGTAGACTTTGCTGTTGTACGCAAACACGTCAATCGAGATTTTGGGTTTCTCGAGAAACTCGCTCAGATGTGTCTCGATCGTTTCGCGCGCTTCTTCGAGCGTCATACCGTTAATGTATACGCTGCCGTAGGTACCGAGATTGAGGTACCCGTCCGGGCCAACAAGATGTTCACCAGCGATTGCCTGCTGGCCAGCGATTTGAGCCAAAGACACCGAAACTTGAGGCGAGGTAAGTTCGTTTACGAGTTCTTGGACGATCGCATCTCGAGCTTCACGGATTGTCTTTCCCATTACTTTAACCGAGCCATAAAGCGCACCCAGGTTCACGCTTCCGTTGGGTTCGACCTGAAAAAAATCGGCTAGCGGAAAGTCCGGATTCGACCCTGGGGCGACGATTTCGAGGACGTCAAATGGTTGAATTAGATACGGTGACTTCGGAACCAAGCGGAGGACGTCGATGATCAAGATGTCCGGCGCCTCCACTCGGTATTTGGGCAACGCCATTTTGGCAAGTTCCTTGGGAGGCTCTTTATCTGGCGTCGACAAGCGCAAGCTGGGCGATTCAGTGAGGTGTTCGCTAGGAACGGGATTCGCGGAAAGGTCAACATGGATGCCCAACCGCTCGTGCTCGGCAAAACTTGCTTGCTTCACGTTACCATCGTTGACTGTCCTGCTGTCTTTGATTCCTTCGCGTTTTTGCTTGGCGGGAGTCTTCCGCCTGTGGGAGTCGGCTTGCAACTCGTTGCGTAATTCGCTGCTCAAGTCTAGCGATTGGGTCATCCCGGGTGGAGTTGCCAGTTTGCAACCGGCGAACGCAACCAAGCACAACGCGAAAGTGGGCCAGCTACCTGTGGGCAAGTGTCTGCGGATGTCCATTTCCAACACCTTCTCGGGCTTATTGACTAAAGGTGGCCGAAATCTTTCTGACCGGCACAGTCGCAATAATCGGCAAAGTTGCTCACATTCTTTGCTACGATTTCGCAAACCACACCAAAAACATTAAATTGACGGGCAGGGGCGACAGTAATTCCGCAAGTTTGGGGAGGAAAGACGAACGTCCGAGACGGGCCATCGTATGGCCGGTCCTGCCAGCCAGCTTGCCGCCAGCGATATCACCCGTACAGCTGCTACGGTACACTGTCAACTTGTTTGACAATTTTTAGTAGCCTGCTTAGAGTGAATGAACATGACCGTTAAGGCATCTGATCTTTGACGCGAAAAATGTGTGATTTTGATCAACTTGGAGTCGTCAGCCCGGTCGGAAGGTTTCAAGTCATTGGTCACCCTTCGCGGCTTTCGTCTGGCGGACGTTCGCTCCGAGTACTCTCCGAGGAAATGTGACATGCAGGTAGAATCCAATCCCGAAACGGCGCCACCTTCCTCGATCACGAAGGCAGCTGCTAGCTTTTTTAGCGATCGAGACATCAACAAATGGATTGTCATCGGCGTGGGGGTCGTGGTACTCGTTCTGTTGTATCTCAACTCGTTGCAGGCGGTCGCCGGGGGTTGGCGCAACCCTCAGTATTCCCACGGCTACCTGATTCCGATCTTCGCGGCTGTCCTGCTATGGATCCGACGAGAATCGTTTGAAGAACCGCCTGTCAACCACATCTGGTTGGGTGTTGGCTTAATGGTGCTGAGCGTTCTGTTTCGTGTGGTGGGCACCCGTTTTGTCGTGTTTACGGTCGACAATCTGTCGTTTATTACATGTATATTGTCGCTGTTCATCGTTGTGGGTGGACTGGCATCGTTGCGTTGGGCTGCCGCCCCGGTTTCCTTCCTCATATTCATGTTTCCACTGCCAGGATTTTTGGTGGATTCGATCTTGCGGCCGTTGCAGACGTTTGCCACCCATTCGAGTACGTTTGCACTGCAGACGCTAGGTGTGGAAGCTTACCGCGTGGGCAATAAGATCAATTTGGACCATATGGAATTGGGTGTCATTGATCAGTGCAGCGGACTGCGCATGTTGACGATTTTTATTGCGCTGGCGACGGCCATCGCGATGATTTTCACGCATCGTCCCATGTGGGAACGGTTGGTGCTGGTTGCCAGCGCCGTACCGATTGCCATTTTGGTCAACGTGATACGCATCACGATCACTGGCGTTTTATACAACTTGAAGGTCGACAGCGAAATTGCGAATCACATTTTCCACAACTGGGCAGGCTATATCATGATGCCGATGGCGTTGGGTCTGCTCTTTTTGGTAATGCAGGTGTTATCACGATTGGTGGTCGAAACAAGTCAGTTGCCCCCGACCAGCAGAAACGTGTCGCATGTAAGCGGCGTTCAACGTCCGTTGGGCGCGAACCCCGTTGGTCGCTCTGGAAAAACGGTTTGACAGTTAGCTGAACGCGAGTGGGACAAATCGAAACGTCAGTGGATGAAGAGGTTGAGTTTTTACAACGTGTGAAGATGAATAGCAAAGACGTTAGAGATGGTGGACCAGTCTAGTCGTCCAATTGGACTCATGCTTGACACGACGCCAGAATTGGCACGGCAATTGCGGAAACAATAAATCGATTCGAAGTGCCTAACTAATGCACCTAACTGATTAACTTTCCCCCAAGGAGATGGTGAGCCAATGTCAGTCAACGATCCTCACAACAACGATATTTCTCGCCCATTGGATGGTTCCGCGGCCAACTTGCCTGTTGTACCGGTTACTTCAGGTCATCTGGCGGCCGCACCTGCCGGCGGTTTCAATTGGAATGAAGGGACTGCAGGTGACGAGGGAATTAATCTGGTTCGGCTCATTCATGCCCTGCGTCGTCGTTGGCCGCCGGCGATTGGATTCGGACTCATCACGGGCTTACTTGTTGTCTGCTTGTTGTACTTCTTTTTCCCGCGGAACTACGAAGCCGAAGCGTTGGTGCGTGTTCGCCGTGACAAACAAGTGGTTTTGAGTCAGGGCTTATTCGGAAACGACCAGCGAGATTATGATACGTTCAAGCAAACACAGTCAGCGCTCATGAAAAGTACCTTTGTGATCAATGCGGCCTTCCGTAAACCGGGTATCGCGCAGCTTCCGATGATCAAAGCCGAGGATGATCCTTCAGAATGGTTGGCGGAGCATCTGCGCGTGTCCAACCCTGGTGATTCAGAGATTCTTAGCGTTATCTTGAAGGGGGAAGACACGGATCAGATTGAGAAAATTGTCAACGCGGTGGTTGAATCGTATTTACAGGAAATTGTACAGTCCGAACGAGAAGCCGACTTGGAACGACTCGATATTCTAAAGCGGGAGTCTCGCAACAACATGCAGAATATCAAGGAGAGCCAAGAACTGATCAGCAGGCTGGCCCAGGAGGTCGGGTCGTCCGATTCAGAAGAGGCAGGACTACAACATAGACTCGAGTTCGACTCGCTGATGCGCATGCAGTCATCTCGAGACAATGTTCAAGAAAGACTGCAGCAAGTGGAAATGGATCTGCTTGTAATGGGTCGGCGTGCTGAGGCGGCGTACACGCCAAGTGAGTTTGAGGTCGAAGATTATATGGAAATGGACCCGTGGTATTCCGACGCCAAGGCTCGCCTGGTGTTTGCGCAAGAAGAACAACGGTCGATGACAGTCAGAGGTGGGACTCCATCGCCGCGATTGCAGTTTGCACTGCAAACGGCTTACTCCGATGTTCAGCGGCTCAAGTCCCAATTGCGGGAACGCGTCGAGGCTCGGATTCGCCGCAACGGGGGACTCGACGAATCAAAGATAAAAGATGTGGTGGGGATGCTCCAAACAGAGCGGATGATGCTCGTCGAGCAACTAAAACAACAGAACGAACGATTTATTGAGCAAAAGGTTAGACTGGAAAGAAGCATTGGTACCAGTGCAGAACTTGAGCTACGCAAAGTTGAATTGGTAAACATGATGAAAATGATGGAAACCGTGGCGGAGGAAATGGACACTTTGGATCTAAACCTTAAGACGAAGCCACGTATTTCGGTGATCCAGCCTGCGATTGTCCCCGAGGTCAGTGACTGGATTCTCAGGTTCAGTTTGTTCGGTTGTGCCTTCGCGGCGGCTATGGGCATCACCGTTTTTGGCGTGGCTATGTGGGACTATCAGTCCAAGCACGTCAATGTGCCTGAAGATATCAACTCGGAAACAACGATTCGCGTCGTCGGGTCGTTACCGGCACTCGATCGTCGCGGGTGGTCAGTCGGTGGACTACGTGGCAGCTCGCTCGAATCCGTGCTAATCGAATCCATTGACAGCATTCGTACTGCTCTATTGTGCCATAATGGCGACAATCCGGTCAATGTCGTGATGGTCACCAGCGCGACGGCGCAAGAGGGCAAAACGACACTCGCCGGGCAACTAGCCATCAGTCTGGCCAGATCGGGTCGTCGGACCCTATTGGTTGACGGCGATCTACACAACCCGCAACAACATTATGTTTTTGGATTACCGTTCGGTCGTGGCTTTTGTGAGTTGCTCCGAAATGAAGCAACCGTTGATGAGGTCGTGCAACACGTGTCTGCTGAGGGATTGTCGCTGATCAGCGCTGGATATTGTGACCAGGCCAGTTTGCGGGCACTTGCTCGCGAACGTGCTCAAAACGTTGTCAAACAACTTCGATCTGACTTCGATTTCGTCGTTGTCGATGGGGGACCCGTACTGGTTGGCGCGGATCCGCTGCTGCTAGGCCAGTACGCCGATACGGCGTTGATTTCTGTCCGCCGAGACGTCAGTCGCATCCCGAAAGTCAACGAGGCTTGTGATCGCTTGCGGGCAGTCGGAGTGCACATCATGGGTGCTGTGCTCAGCGGTGCTGGTGTGGAATTCCGGCAGAGAAAATTGGAGTTGGCCTACGAAGACAATGGAGAAATCGAAGAAGCTGTGGACGCGTAAGGATGCTGGTCTGCTCGGTTGTCGGACGGTCATGATACGGTTGTACTCGTGCCGGGATCCGGTTTGGATCCTCGCCGGGTGTAATGAGAAACAGGTGATCAAAAATGACGCGCATGCTTCTGCCATTAATTGTTGTTTCACTAGTTCTCGTCGTTGGGACCTATTTCCAGGGTGTGTATAGTGAACGCTGGACACGCTACGACTCAGAATTGCTGGACGCTTTTACTTCCCGCCTCGCGAACGTTCCTGATATGGTTGGCGAATGGGAAGGGGTGGACCAGGATTATGACGAAGAACAGTTCAAGAGATCCAATTGTCGGGGGTGTGTTTCGCGGATCTACACCAGCAAGCGTACGGGTGAAACGGTTTCCGTCTATCTCGTTTCCGGAACCGCCCGGCATGTCACCATCCATACACCTGACTGGTGTTACGTCGGTGCCGGATTTGAGATGGAACGCAAGCCACACTCCTATGAAATCGACTGCGGCCCGGGAAATCCGCGCGCCGAGTTTTCCACCACGACATTCCTCAGAAACACCCACCACATGACAGAACACCTTCGTATTTTCTGGACCTTTGCCGACAATGGAGAATGGACCGGTCCAGCCTGGGCCAAGACAGAATTCGCGGGGCGTCCGGCATTAATCAAGCTGTATCTCATCACGCCTATTCTCGATGGAGATTCGGACGTTGAGAAAGCTCCATCGAAGCGATTCGCTGCGGAATTCCTGCCAGCTCTCAATCGTGTTCTGTTCCCGAAAACGGAGTCAGAGGACGTTGTCGCTG
>CAUZSN010000134.1:0-6944 GCA_963582345.1 Planctomycetota bacterium | reverse complement strand
CGCGCACCCGACGCCCTCTCGTGGGAAACATTCAATACCCATAAGCCGCGGCTAAGTTCAACGCACGTTTATTGGACGTGCCGATCAAACCCCCTGCGCCAGTCCTACGCCATGCGCGGCACATCCGATAAACTACTCAACGTTCTCGATATTCCGAAAACAACGACCCTATTCGCGGACTCCGTAGGCGCCAAGACAACCCATGCGTTTCCACGAAATCAAGCTCGATTAGACGATTTCCGTCAGGCTGGACTTCAGCATGCACGTTTTAACCAAGGTTTGATGAAAGTCGAAAGCGGCAGTTCGAAAAAGTAGGATCGAGGCAATCGACCTGCGATTCGGTCGTGACAGGTTTCATCTGGGAAAACCCGGTTTGATTGTGCTATGGTGGGTTCGTCGAATAATGTGGCCATCCAAATGCTTCCGATGATTGAGAATTTTTCGTGATTACGCGGTTATTCTCGTTATATTTGGCCATCAAAAGAGCCTTCTGGGGTGGAGTGTTCGTTTTCTAAACCCTCAATGAACAATTGCTTTCGTTGTGTCTCACATGATTGGAGTCGCACCCATGAAAGTACGATCGCCTTTGGTAGTCATCGCGATGACGTCCTTTGTTGTCTCTACAACGACCGATCTCGTTTTGCGTGCTGACGAACCGCCAGCGATGCTCAAGAAGACTTCCCAGGCCTGGACGTTGCGCGAAGCCGAAGCGCAGTTTCGGCTGAATCCGTACGACGCATATCTGCAATACGTCACGCTGCAACTTGCGCAACAGGAAAATCGTCAGCAAAAGATTGCTCAGCAAATTAGCTCCCGCCGTCAGCGCAACGGTCGACGTGGACGTAGTGACCAGGTCGATCTGTTCAAGATTTTCAATGGCGCGCTGGCGGTGCAAGAGAGTCTCCAGTTGGACACGATGACTCAAAACGATGGCCGAAAGACAGACCAGGCAAGAACGGTCGATGTGTCCACGCTGACGGGACCGACCGTCAAGAGCCATCCCTGAAAATCGATGCTTACGGGACGTGAACCGAAAGTCTCCCCGCTCTCGCTTTTCGTTCCCGAAGACCAATACATTCTGGCGTTCAAGTCGCTAAACAAACTGCTCGATGTGCTCGATCTCAACAATCGTTGGGGAGCCCATGTGATCATTCAGACGAAGCGAGAGAAACGCAATCATCGCGTTAACGAACGACTAAAAACGCAATTGGCGGTCAAAACTGACCTACTCACTCGGCCGTTCTACAACCTCGTGGTAGATGAAGTCATCGTGACCGGCAGCGATTTGTATGTGCGGGAAGGCAGTGACGTGACGCTGCCATTTCGGTTCAAGCAGCCTCAAGTATTCAAGTTCAGAATGGACGGATTTCTAAACAGCTTTGAGAAGTTGATCTCGAATACGAAGCGAACCCACGGAGAATATCTGGGTGTGAAGTACGTCCATGTGACGGCGCCGGACCGGCGTATACACGTCTTCTTCGCGTATCCGAAAGACAGCTTGCACATACGCAGCAATTCCCTCGTGGGTTTGCAGCGTGTGCTTGAAGCGATTCGAGGCAAGACGCCGGATGGGCGAAAAGTCAATCGGATTGGTGAAAACGATGAATTCAAATACATCTGAACTCTCATGCCTCGTGGGTCTCAAGAAGAAGACGGCTTCGTTTACCTGTCGGCCCCGTTCATCCGTCATTTGACTGGGCCGAAACTGAAGCTCACCGAACGTCAGCAAATGCTCGCGTACAATCACATGCGGATGGTCGGGCACGCATCAATTCTGTTCAGAACACAGTTCGGGCAGACAGCAAAGTCGCTCCGCGAACTGGCCGCAAGAGTGTGCCCTCGGCGTGTTTGAGGATGAAAATCTGAGTTGCCCCGGCGAGGGAAAGTACGTCCTCTCCCATGATGGATCGCAAGGTGTCTCAACCGTGTACGGGCACCCGTTGAACCTTGTTCCTTACTGTGAGGTTTCGGTTACGGCGGTGACTCCTGAGGAGGCCGAGGAATACAAACAGTTTGTTCGACGCTACGAACAATACTGGTGGACTTTCTTTGATCCTATTGCAATTCGTATACAGGTCTCGCCTGACCGGTATCGTTTCGAGACGATTGTGCTGCCGCTGATCAACAATTCGATCTACACCAGGTTGACCAAGATTCTGGGCGGCCCGACCGAACCACTGGACAACCTGCCCGTTTCCGACCGCAACATCTTTACCTTGGCTCTCAAAGTGAACAAGCCGATGTTGTTGAAGGAACTCGAAGGCATCGAAAACGATACGACGGAAGAGTTGATGGAGGGATATGGCATGTCTTCCAAGGATGTTCTGAACCAAGTCTCACGCTTTCTGCGCGACGGGCTTGGCAGTCAGATGGCCATGCACGTCTACGACGCAACACCCATTTTTGATTTCAATTTGACCGGCTTCCTTGGCATGATGTTGGGTAGTTTCAACAGTTCCAATGGCATCGGCAACGAAACTCAGTCCGATGGCATCGGCAACGGAGTTTTACTGTACGATTCTTTCGTCACGTCGCTCAACTCTCCTATCTATGTGTCGGTTCCCATCAAGGATGTTAAAATTGTTGGTGAGTTTATGGAAAAATTCGACAAGTTGATAGCTATCCTGGTGCAACAGCCTTCTGAGGATGGATTCTTCCAGGTGGACCATGACTTCTACAAAATGCCGCTGGGCAAAACGGGCCGAAAACTCCGAGGGTACTCGATCCGATTTGGACCAATCAAGTGGCGGTTCTTCTGGGCACGCATCGACAACGGATTGTACATCGCCAGCAAGCCGTTCATCATTGACGATCTACTGAAGTTGCACGATGGCCAAAAAGCCGCGAACCGTCAAACTGCATTGAAACCGTTGAGTCCCAAGGCCCACGCGATGGTTCGGATTCGAGCACGGAATTGGAAACAGATTTTTCCGCACTTTCAGATCGGCTGGTCCGAGAACAGCCGGGAGGCGGGTCTCAACAACCTGAGCATGCTGTCCAACGTGGCCCGCGCCTATACTGCTAGCACCTAGAAATTTCAGACAAACGAAAAGCCCACGGTCGATCCGTCCACAGAAGTGCTCCGTCGAGCCGAAGCGTTTTACGGCTGTCGCTTCTTCTGTCCGGAAAGCAGTCGATACATCATCAGCCCGGATGGAAAGTCGATGATCAGCACCGCTCATGGAACGGTTCTGAACCCGTTGCAATCATCGACACCCTCATCAAAGGGACCTCTGGACCAGGCGCTGCGCGAATTCGCCGGTGCGACCGCCGAACTTAGTTTCCTGGAAGACGGTCTGCATGCCGTGTTGACGATCGAGAGAAAATAATCGGGACCACATCCACCGCAGGCTTTGCCAATCCATAACGGTCTGAGTCTTCGGCAATGGCTCTTCGAAACTAACCGTATTTGAGTGAAAACCCCTTCAGGAAATTGCCATGTTGACACGCCGTGAGCTTCTACGAAAGACCGGCCGTTTGGTCACGTATCCCGGTCCCGCTGCGGAATCGTGCAACGGCTCTTGTCTGGATCAATCTGCGTCAGTCGCTGCCACTCGCAGTCTCTGGACTCATGCTGGCATTCCTGCGGACACCCCTGCAAGTCTCGGAATACGACGGAGTTGAGAGCTTCGCAAGCCAACTCCCGAGCAGCACTTGGAACGTGGCGACATTGTGGGCGACTGTCGTCGGGTCAGGCGTTTTTGCCGCCGAACTGCAGCCCGACCTGTCCGCTTTCTGGCGATCACGATCGATCACCGTCCGTGCGTGGTTTTGGTGCAAGTTTTTCATTGGACTGATTGCCGTCCTCGTTGTCCTGGACGGTGTCACGATCTTCGTCAGCTTGGGCACACCCATCGGTCATACGACTGGCCTCTCGTGGACCTACATCGACTGCATGTCACTCCTCCACACCACCCTGTACGCGATGGCGGTATTTGGCATTTGCTTTTTTCGCCGGCCAGTTGTTGGAGCAATGTTGGCGATTACAATTTACTTCGTGACCTCAACCTTAATAGCGTCAATCATCGATGCGTCCTTCGACCCGATCCATGTCCACAATAGCTTGCTGGGTGACGAGATTGACGGTCAGCTCGACCTAACGGACCACAGCTACCTGCTTGTCTACGGGACATTGGCCACAATTGTACTCGTGAGTGCTTGGCTGGCGTCTCGGGCAATTCGTCAATCCGAGCCACGGGGATTATTCTTCCGACGCCGAAACTTGGGTGCCGTGACTTGAGCGTTGGAATCCACCGCAAATGGCGATATGTCAATGAATAGTGCCGACTTGTCAAAACGCGTCATCAAACGATTGTTTTCGCTCGCGCGGACTCAGTCGGATGGGAGTCAGTTCCATCATCGCTGAAACCTGATCGGAGGCCGGTCACAGGCGTTTCGATCCGATTCTGTTCACGAAACTCGTCGAATGCAGGACAGCAAGTTAAACGACTCTTTTCTCGGAGCACCATCGTTCACCTTCCTCGCGACCTTCCGACGGAATCACCATTGTGTGTAAAGTACGTTACCTGTTTGCACGCTCTGGAGAGTCAACATGAGAATCGCAGTTGCCGAGATCGCACAGGAAACAGATTCCTTTAGTCCGATGGTTGCAGACCTTAAGGACTTCGAGACTTACGGTTTGTTCTTCGGAGACGAGATCATCGAGCGGATGCGGGGCGTTGGGCCTATCGGTGGACTGCTGGATGTGGTTGCTGAAGAACGCGAGTCGATCGTGCTCCTTCCGATTGTGCGGGCCTGGGCATCTGCCGGTGGGACGATTACAAGGGAAACGATCGAGTTTCTGACAGGTCGGCTCGTTGCAAGGTTGAAAGAAGCGTTGCCGCTGGATGCGATCTTTTTGTCGCTGCACGGAGCTGCTGCGTCCCAGAAGGTCGATGACGTGGAAGGGTTCGTCTTGGAGGCGGTTCGAGAGACTGTCGGTGATGACGTTCCGGTCGTTTGTCCGCTGGATCATCATGCCAATATCACTGAGCGAATGGTGCGGTGTGCCGATGTGTTGGTTGGGCATGAGACGCAGCCGCATGATCCACCAGCGACTGGACGCAAGGCGGCTCACATCATGTTTCGTATGATTCGTGGTGAGATTCGACCGACCATACGGTGGCACAAGATCCCAATGATTACGCCGCAAGACCAATTCCTCACCTCGCAGGGGCCGATGAAGGAGTGGTTTGATTTGGCTCGGGAAATGGAACGACGAAAAGGTGTCATCGATGTGTCGCCGTATCCGATGCAACCTTGGTTGGACGTTGCCGAAGGTGGGTGGTCGGTGCTCGTTCACACGGACAAGGAAGAAGAACTGGCTGAGTCATTGGCTGACGAAATGGCTGACAAGGCTTGGGAGTTGCGCGAGCAGTTCTGGGAAAGCGAGCGAGTCGGGCCGTCGGATGCTGTCTCGCAGGCCGTCCGAGCCGACAGTGGCCTCATCGTTCTGGCGGACACGGGAGATTCTGTTTACGGTGGAGCTCCGGGCGATAGTACGGTTATCTTGCGCGAACTACTTGCCCAGAAAGTCCCATGCCCCGCATTTGTGCCAGTGATCGATCCCGAATCATTGGAAGCAGCACTGGCGGCCGGCGTTGGGGCGGAGATCACCATCGACTTAGGCGGAAAGGTCGATCACATCTTCAGCCGCCCCGTCAATGTAATCGCACGAGTCGCTGCGACCTCGAACGGTATCACGGTGAACCTCGCCGACCGCGGCATCTGCGACCTCAGGCGAACCGCGTTATTGGAAGTTGGACAGGTTCGGATTGTCGTGCTCGATCACCGTAGCTTTGCGATCAATCATCCGGTGCTCTATACCCACCTCGGCCTGGACATCAGTCATGCAAGAATCGTCGTCGTGAAAACGGCCAGCAACTTCCAGTTTTTCCGGCGTTGGTGTAAAGGTCTGATCCGAGTCGACTCGCCCGGAATGACGCAATCCGATCTGACTGCCTTCGAGTGGAAACGGATTCCACGTCCGATTTATCCGCTCGATGCTCTGGTGGATTGGCAATAGCTGTAAAAAGAGGCGACCGCGCCACGTAGCTGAATCGTGTTGGAATTTCCATACCTTTGACGACACAGCCAGGGCGCATCAGAATCTCAACGTTTGACGCGGCGAACCCCACCGGGTGCCGCGAACCAAACACGGGCAAGATGCCCGTAGAACATTGTTGTTCACAAACTACATTTCGCCAAAGATCTTCTTCAGTGGTGATCCGTCGGCAATCTGAATGGGGACGGTTGACCCGGTCGTAGATGATGCTTCTTTGAGGAATTCCGAGGGCGTGGAAGATCGTGGCGGACATGTCGCCTGGCATGACTGGATCGTTCATCGGGTAGGTGGCTTTTTCGTCGGTCGAGCCGTAGACCAGGCCGCCTTGTATCCCGCCTCCCGCTAAGACCGCCGATCCGGCGTGTCCCCAATGATCGCGGCCCCCTTTGGCATTGATGCCGGGCGAATGGCCGAACTCACCCATCCATACAACCAACGTTTCGTCCAGCAGCCCGCTTTTCTGCAAGTCGTCCAACAGCGTCGTCACAGGGCCGTCCACAGAGGGAAGCAGCAAATCTTTTAATACATGAAATTCTTGACGTGCGTGTCCCAGAGAGGTTGATTGTTGATTGGCAAGCGCGGCACCATCAGATTCCAATAGACCGTAACCAGCTTGACCCCCGCTTCGACGAGTCGCCGGGCCAGCAGCAGGTGTTGTCCGTAGAGCGTCTTGCCGTAGCGACGGCGCATTTGCTCCGGCTCTTTCGAGAGATCCAACGCGGAGCGTGCTTCGGGCGAGGTGATTAGAGGCAGTTTCAAAATCATAAATTACTAAATGAATGGCGGGCAATTTGCGTACCAGAGTGAGTGAAAGGAGACACTCACATGGTTATTTCCCTGTCAATACGGCCGCCACGTCGGCGGCCGAATACGACAGGGT
>CAUZSN010000133.1:0-6961 GCA_963582345.1 Planctomycetota bacterium | reverse complement strand
TCAGCTTCCCGCACTGTGAAGGGCCCGATGGCACCCTGATGATCGCCTGGGCCGGCTACAGCCATCTGCAACTGGTACAGGCCATCAGCGCGTACTACGTCGACGTGCAGGAACGCCTGGGCGGTGCGGACGACCCGCGGCTGGTTCCACTGCTGGCAGGAGTGATCGAACTGCTGCCGTGGCTCAAACAATGGCACCACGATATCGACCCTGAATACAACCAACGTATGGACGAAGTCTACGAAGGCTTCGTCACCGAAGAAGCCAAAGGTCTGAACCTAACCATCGAAGACATCACAGCCTGGGAGCCACCAAAGAAAACCGGCGGTCGAAAACGGAGGCCAAAGTCATGAAGAATCAAAAACAGACAATTCGCAGAATCGTCGGATTTCTAAACAACACTGACGAGGATGGTGGCTTCTGGCTCCCGAACATTCAGCGTCCCTTTGTATGGGACGAAGAACAAATCTGCCGACTGTTCGATTCCATCCTGCGTGAGTATCCGATCAGCACTCTGTTGGTATGGAAGACCACCAGTGGTCTTCGCCGGCGCAAATTCATCGACAATTGGAAGAACTCATTGCGTCTCAGCGATTTTTATGTGCCTGAAGACGACAAGAAGAAGAACATGGTACTCGATGGCCAACAGCGTTTACAGAGCTTGTTCATTGGACTACGCGGTAGCTTTGAAGGTCGCGAGTTGCACCTGGACATTCTTAGTGGCGAAATCTCATCGCCTGATGACATCAAGTACCGCTTCAAGTTTCTCGAATCCGCAGAGTCGGCGTTTCCCTGGATTAGGTTCAAAGACCTCATCTTCACGACAAAGAAGAAACGGGAATGGGTTGAAACCATCAAGGTGTCTGCCGGCCGCGAGTTGACTGGGGATGAACTCAATAAAGTAGATGATCACCTCGACTTGATTGATCGCACATTCAAGATGGACGAAGCACTCACCTACCAGGAACTGGACAGCATCGACAATCCGTCGCTTTACACAGAAGACGATGTGGTGGAGGTTTTTATTCGTGCCAACTCAGGCGGAACGAAACTGGGCAAGTCCGACTTGCTGTTCTCGCTGCTCAGTGCGAGCTGGGAATTTGCCGACGAAAAAATGGACGACCTGTTGGAGTCACTCAATCGGCATGGGTTCGCTTTTGATCGCGACTTTGTCTTGAAGACTTGTCTGGTTGTGTTGGAGCAAGGTGCGCGATACGAGGTCGGCAAGTTTCGTAAGCCTGGGGTTCGAGAAAAGATCGAAGAAAACTGGGACCGCATTTCCAAGGCCGTACAGGACGTGCTGGACTTCGTTCGAGGCAAGACGTTCAGCCAGTGCGATAAGGCGATACCGTCCTACCTGGTTTTGATTCCGTTGATCTATTTTCGGTATCACCATAGAGACGCTTGGCGAGCGGCTTCCAATCTTGATGACTACCTTTTGCGATGCTTGGTCACCGGTGCATTTGGCGGACAGCCAGACAATCTGATTGATGCGTTAGTCAAAAACATCGCACAGTCTGGTGAGTTCAAAGTTGACGCGGCATTTGAAATCGTTCGATCCCAAGGGCGAACACTTGAGCTCACCGAGGATCGTTTTTGGCAAATGGGTTACGGGTCCAAAACAATTCACTTGTTGTTCAACTTGTGGTATCGCAAGTTCAACCACACGCCGGCATATCCCAACAACATGCCGCAAATCGACCACATCTTCCCGCAGAGCGCCCTCAAAAGGATCAAGGTGGTCAATCCCGAAACTGGACGCAACGTGATGAAGTACACCAGCGGCCTAAGGGACCAACTTGCGAACTGCATGTTGCTGAGTCGTGAAGAAAATGGCGCAGGTGGAAAGAGCGATACGCTGCCGGAAGATTGGTTCTCCGACAAAGACGTGGCCTACCTTGAGAAGCATCTGATCCCAAGCGATCCCGATCTATGGGAGATGGATCGCTTTGAGGACTTCGTTGAGGAACGCAAGAAGTTGCTCGCAGACCGATTCAAGTGGTTACTGACGTCTCCAGTGGGAGGGAGCACAACATGAGCGATTTCTTCACGGCCTTGGAACAAAGGCAGAGCGAGTAATCATGACACTTATCAAAGAACTCATCGACATCCCGGATAGTATCCAGACGGGAGACTTTGTTCTTCGTCTGGCCGAGGACATCAATCGCCCTGACGTGGTGCTGGGCAACTATGTCGTCACGCCGGAACTCAGTACCTGCTTCGACGCTGCGCTGTCGTTCATCGGCAGCGCGGTCCAGAACCGGACCAGCAAGGCGACTTATCTGCACGGTAGTTTCGGTAGTGGTAAAAGCCATTTCATGGCAGTGTTGCACTTGATCCTGCAAGGCAACTCGGCGGCTCGTGGTATCCCCGAACTGGCTACTGTTATTCAAAAACACAATGAATGGCTCGCCGGCAAGAAGTTCTTACTAGTGCCGTACCACATGATCGGTGCTCACGACATGGAATCGGGAGTCCTGGGGAACTATGTGGATTTCATGCGGAAGACGCATCCCGATGCGCCCACACCACCGGTCTATATGTCGACGGCCATCATCAACCAGGCGAACGCAGAACGATCTACATACGGCGATAAGTTGTTCTTCGGTCGGTTGAACGAAGGGCAGGATGGCGGCGGCGGTTGGGGAGAATTGGAAGCAGCATGGGACGCGGTCTCGTTTGACGAGGCGGCTGCCGCCCCACCCGATTTGGAGTCGCATCTTCGTTTGGTCAGTACATTGTTGAAAACGGTTGCCTCGTCTCACGCCGAAGTCGTCAGTCATCGGGGTGGCAACTTCGTACGCTTCGACAAAGGACTGTCGCTGATCAGCCAGCACGCCAAGTCGCAGGGCTACGACGCGATGATCCTGTTCCTGGACGAACTGATTCTCTGGTTGGCAATGAATTCCGCTGACCTAGGTTTCGTTAAACGAGAAGCCGCCAAGCTCACCAATCTGGTTGAAGCTCAGTCAGCAGAGCGACCGATTCCACTGATCAGTTTCGTGGCGCGGCAACGCGACCTGCGCGAACTGGTTGGCGATCACGTCCCCGGAGCTGAGAAGCTCAGCTTCAGCGATTCGCTTGACTGGCAACAAGGGCGCTTCAACACCATCACGCTGGAAGACCGCAACCTGCCAGCGATTGCTGAGAAGCGTGTCCTTCGGTGCCGCAACCAAGCCGCCCGCGATGAACTGGATGCGGCCTTCGAGAAGACAGCAAAACTGAAAGACAACGTAATGAGCATTCTTCTGACCCAAGAAGGGAATCAGAAGATGTTTCGGCAGGTTTATCCATTCAGTCCGGCGCTGGTGCAGACACTGATTGCCGTATCGAGTGTGTTGCAGCGTGAGCGGACCGCGCTAAAGGTGATGATGCAGTTGCTGGTTGATCATCGCGAGACGCTGCAACTGGGCGAGATCATCCCCGTTGGTGACCTGTTCGACGTGGTCGCTCATGGCGACGAAGCATTCAGCCAGGAAATGGCGATTCACTTCGACAATGCGAAGCGGCTTTACCACCAGAAGCTGCTGCCGGTCCTGGAGAAAGACAATGGCATTCGGCAGGAAGATGTGGAACAGCTGCCGCATGACGATCCGAGGCGAATTCAATTTCGCAATCATGATCGGCTGGTCAAAACACTATTGCTCTCGGCGCTCGTCCCCGAGGTGGAATCACTGCGTGCGTTGACGGCTGAGAAACTGGCAGCACTCAATCATGGGAGCATCAAGTCACCCATTCCCGGGAAGGAAGCGGCTGAGGTTCTGCGATTAGTCAAGAAATGGCGTGGCTCAGTCGGCGAAATCAACATTGGCGAAGAAGCCAATCCGACGATTTCAGTACAACTGTCCGGGGTCGACACGGCAACGATTATCGAGCAGGCACGCCAGACGGTCGACAATCAGGGCAACCGTATCCGCCGTGTTCGACAGATGTTGTTTGAGCAATTGGGAATTGCCGGTGAAGGCGATTTCGAGCAGCTTCATGATTTCTGGTGGCGAAATACGAAACGCAGTTGCTCGGTCTTGTTCCGAAACATCCGTGAGCTGCCGGCGTCGTCACTGGAGAACAACGACTCGGACTGGAAGCTGATCATTGACTTCCCGTTCGACGAACCGGGGCATGGCCCGAGAGATGATCTGAGCAAGATTCAGGAGTTCATGCAATCGCAACCCGAGGGCGACAAGACCATCTGCTGGGTGCCTTCGTTCTTCAGTCAGGAAGCACTCGCTGACCTTGGAATCCTGGTTGCATTGGAGCATGTCTTGACAGGCGAGCGTTTCGGTCAGTTCACGAATCATCTGTCACCTCAGGATCGACAGTCGGCAAAGTCCATTTTGGAGAGTCAACGAAATCAGCTGCGACAGCGAGTACAGAATCACCTGGATGCTGCCTACGGCCTGGATTCGTTGACGCAGGGATCGCTCGACACAACGCACGATTTGGACTTGAACGAGCAGTACGTATCGCTGTGCCCTGGATTTGTTCCCCAGCCACCGGTTGCGGCGAATCTGGGTGGAGCCATGCAACACTTACTGAGCCAGGCATTGGAGCACGAGTTCCCAGCTGCACCATTCTTTGAGGCGGAAGTCAAAGCGAGTTCACTGAAGAAGGTTTACGAACACGTTTCGCCGGTAACACAGGTCGCCGATGGAAGAATCGAAATCAACAAACCGCAACGACCAGTTGTCCGGCAGATCGCGAACCACTTGTTGGTTGGCGAGCTCGGAGTCGATAAGACACACTTCGTGTTGGGCCAGCACTGGAAGTCCCACTTCAGCCGTAAGGCGGCCGAGACCGGCAGTGCGATGTCGGTGGGGCAGCTTCGTAAATGGATTGACGACCCGAAGCCAATGGGGCTGCCAAAGGAAGCTCAAAACCTGATCATTCTGATCTACGCGGCTCAGACCAGCCAAACGCTATATCTGCACGGCGGTACGTTCGAGGACGGGACGCTTTCTAATGTACCTGACGCGTGCGAATTGCGCAAAGACAAGCTGCCAGACTCAGATGATTGGGAACTGGCATTGAAACGAGCCGGTAGCATCTTTGGAGTGGCGGGTTTGCGACTGCTGAGCGCCGGCAACGTGCATACGCTTTCAACCGAATGCAAGAAGAAGGCCGCTGATGCAAAGAAGGCGTGTCAGGCGTATCAACAGGGACTGAGCCAGCGACTGACTGAACTTGGGATGTCTCCTGATGCCACAGACCGCGTGAAGACCGCCTCGGCGACGCAGTCGTTGGTCGAGAAAGTCGGTGTCACTGAACCCGGTGCGATCGTCAAGCTGTTGGCGACTGCGAATATCGCAACAAGTGAAGCCGCGATGGGCGAATGTGTTGCCAAGGCTGCCGAGTTGGAAGGAAATCTTGACACGGCGGGCTGGCAGACCTTCGAGCTTGTTCGGAGGCTGCCTGATGTGCATCAAGCGACCGCGAAGAAAATTCTAACCGAGTTGGAAGATGCACTGTCCAGCGATGAACATGCGACCGAACTCGCGCCGGCTTTGAAGTCGGCTCACGCCCAGTCGATGAGACTGCTGGAGAAGTTGGTAGAGGTGAAACCACCACCAACGAAGCCAGGTATCATTCCACCCCCGATCAAGCCGCCGGCAAAACAAGAGAAAACAGTCGTTGAGCAGGAATCGCGAGAAGACCTCACGCTTCAGGCTGCGAAGGAACAACTGGATGATCTGGGTAACAGAATCGGGCCAGATCAGTCAGTGCGTGTCAACGTGAGTTGGGTGATCGAGGAAGGCGAAGACGGATCAAAATGACGGCTCCTTCATTTACCCAAATCAAAGCTAAAGTTGCTGCGATCCGACAGAAGATACCTAAGGCCAGGGTGATTGGGATTCATTCACCCGGACGCTGGACGGACAAATCGAACTGGGAAGACGGTGAAAACGACTATTCAATCACGCAGTGTGATTCGCCACTTTCATTCCGAATGGCTCTGCGCGAACCGGCGGCAGACCATATCACAAAGGTCTTGATTACAAACCTGCACGATCAGGACCTCGGAGACGACGTCCTTCTACGGCTGGCCAAACGCAAACTTTTGCAGATTGATCCATGGCAGATCGTCCGGTCGCTATTCGAGGCCCATGCGATTGATCCCCGATTGACCCAGCATTCATGGATCGCTGAGTCTTTGCTTGATTCGATTCCCAGTGAAGGCTTCTCACCGGCTCGCGGTGGTTTCCTGGATGCCGAGACCGTTTGGCCGTTGCTGCTAGGCCACTCGATTGGTCTACGCGATGAGTCACCCGATCTCACTTCGTTGCTGAAATGGTCACTCGACAACGATGACGCAGCTCGGTTTCGCGATTGTGAACCGGAGTTTCGTGAAGGCGCGGTCACGTGGCTAACTGAAAAAGCAGGCCCGGCAGCGGCGCTCATCCTGCACTGCATCACACAGCTCAAGCGAGCCGATGCAGTGCCAATCGGCCTTGCCGCCAGCGTGATCTATCATCCGTCAGCAAAGGGCAAGCTGGAGAAGGCAACCGGCATCCTTGAGACAAAATACTTTGGGGGCAACGCTCCCACGTCGGATGACATGGCGCGATGGAGCTCGACTTCGACGGAAGTCATTCGTGCGTTGCGAGAGCATGACGAGAAGTCTTGCGAAAAGACCATTGGGCGTGGCGACGAAATCCTGCGCGAGGTTGGCGCGGAGTCTTTTGCTCACCTCAGCGATACCTCGCGCATCGGTTTCGACAAACGGCTGGCTCAGATCGGGACACAATTATCAAGCGTGCTCGACACCGGCTCATTGGACAACCTGAGTGAGTTGCTTGGAGCTCATCACGCTGTTCGTAGCCATGATCAAGCGGTCCGCGAGGAGCGGCGGCTTCATCGGATTGAGATGGCGGTACGCCTGGTCCGCTGGCTGGGATGTAACCAGCAACAACCTAAGGCCGAGCCCAAGTCATTCGATGAGGCCGCGGACGAATACCTGCGCGAA
>CAUZSN010000132.1:0-6971 GCA_963582345.1 Planctomycetota bacterium | reverse complement strand
TCGAATGCTCGGTGCGTGATCGGTGGTCACGGCGACGTAGTCTCCGAGTCTAGATTTTCTAAAGTGCGCAGAAAGTGAACGAGAGCCCAACGTTCATTGATCGATATGGCGTCAGCGAATCGTGGCATGTTTCGGCCACCCTCACGGATGATGGTGTACAAGAAACCGTCAGGGTAGTTTAGGACGTGACGCGCTGTGAGGTCTGGCATGCGTCGATAATACGACGCCAAACCACCATCACCTCGGCCCTTTGGGCCGTGGCAGAGACCACAATATGTCGTGTAGAGTTCTTGTCCCTCGTTGACGATTTCTTCGGTTACAGCAACTGGGTTTGTAAGGCCGAGTCTGGCCTCACGGCGATTCATTACACGCAATCCGTCAATAGCGATTGAATTTGAAGGCGGATTACGTACTTCCGTCTGCGGAAGCACGACTGGACCCGTCCACATATCTCGAATCCAGGGAAGTGCAAGAACTACACTTCCTCCGACTACAACAAATACGGTGATTAGAAGAGCGTTACGCCCCACGGCTGGCCTCTAGAGCGCCGGCGAGTTTCAGAGCTTCACGCACAGCGCTTTCGCTTTTTGGATCACAGGAAACGAAGACGCCGAATCGGTCGAGACTGAACGTCGGATCGACGGTTATGGCCTTAGTCCGGCGAGAGACTCGGGGAAGTCTGGCGAGTATTAGGAATCCCATCATTCCACTGAGAGCTCCGAACAGAATCGTCAGTTCGAAGGCAATTACGACAAACGGTGGTAATGAGATAAGCGCTTTCCCTCCCGTAATAAGTGGCCAGTCGTACACTGTATAAATTGGTAACGCAAATCCACTGATACAGCCGATGATTCCGCCAATCAAGATGAATAAACGGATAGGGCTCACGCTTCGTTCCAACGCATGGTCAAGAGCGTGATCAGGAACCGGACTATACGCAGTTACGGATCCGAGATCATTTTTTCGGATCGCATTGATACCACGGGCCGCTTTTTTTCCGCTATCGAACACGCCCATTATTTTTACAGTAGGCATCGTTAAATGGAATCACCTGTCGAAGAGGCTGCTGAACTATGAAGAGATTCAGAAGTGATCCTGAGTTCCTGGTGTTCACCGTTCGAAGTCACTAAAGCCTCTTTCATTTCAGTGATTGAAACGACCGGAAAATTCTTGATGAATAACAGGAACAGCAGAAAGAACATTGAGAAGCTACCGATAGTGATTGCAACTTCTACCCAGGTGGGTTGATAGAGTCCTGACCAATTCGCTGGATCGAAGTCGTGGGACAAAGAGGTAGTGATAATTACAAACCTTTCTAACCACATGCCAATGTTGACGAAAATCGAGATAGTGAACAGTGCAACGAGGTTTGTGCGGAGATATTTTGAAAAGAACAACAACGGGATGATCGTATTGCAGATCAGCATGCTCCACGTGAAGAGCCAATAGTCACCGAAGAGACGATTGTAGAAGGTTTGTTGTTCGAACGGGTTTCCGCTGTACCACGCGATAAAGAACTCAGTGATATATGAGTAACCAACAATGAGGGATGTCACGATGATGAGCTTTGCCAGATTCTCGAGATGGTCGATCGTGATGTAGTCCTCCAATTGGAGGAATTTCCTGAGCGGGATTAAGAGTGTAATCACCATCGCGAGTCCGGAGAAGATCGCTCCTGCCACAAAATACGGCGCAAAGATCGTGCTGTGCCAGCCGGGAAGAATGGATACCGCGAAATCCCACGACACGATGCTATGAACGGAAACAACAAGTGGAGTTGCAAGGGCAGCGAAAAATGCATAGAGGCTGCTGTAATGCCACCATCGGCGATGACTTCCGTCCCAACCGAGGGCGAGTGCGCGATAAATGGGTTTTCTCCAGTCAGCGCATCGATCCCGAGCCGCAGCGATATCAGGAATTAGCCCCAGAAAGAGAAACATTATGCTGACGGTGAGATACGTTGACAGTGCGAAGACGTCCCAAATAAGCGGAGAGCGGAAGTTGACCCAGAGCTGACGTTCATTGGGATATGGGAACAACCAGTAAAAGAACCAAGGGCGTCCGATGTGGATTATGGGGAATAGACTCGCTGTCAGTACCGCGAAGACCGTAGTTGCTTCCGACGCCCGGGCTACGGCCGTTCGCCATTTCGCTCGAAAGAGGAACAGGACCGCGGAAATTAGTGTGCCGGAATGGGCGATACCGACCCAAAAGACAAAATTTGTGATGTAGATCGCCCAGAGAACGGGGTGTTCATACCCTGCCACTCCGATGCCGAATCGCCATTGCACGGAAAATGCGTATGCACCGAAGCCCAGTCCTAACGCCGCGATCGCTACGGCGGCGCAATAAGCGTAACCTGGTCGACCCATCGTCCGAAGGATGTCGGAGTCGATCCTGCTAAAGGCGTTGCTCGGAGCTGTATGTACCGAGGTGCCAACACTGTTCATTTAACTACTTTCTTCAAATAGGTCACGGCTGGTCTTGTGTTGAGTTCACTCAAGACACGGTACCTTCGATCGTCGTCTGTGAGCTGTGAGACTCGACTCGTTGGATCGTTCAGGTCGCCGAATACAATCGCCTGAGCCGGACAAGTTTGAGCGCACGCTGGGGTGATGTCACCGTCTTTGGTGTTCCTGTCCTCGTCACGAGCTTGGTCTTTACCAGCGTGGATTCGTTGCACACAAAATGTGCACTTTTCCATTGTGCCGGCGCTTCGAGCCGTGACGTCAGGATTGAGTTGCAGATTTAGCGGTTCTGGGAAACTTGGATCGAACCAATTAAAACGCCGAACCTTATATGGACAGTTGTTCGCACAGTAACGGGTGCCGACACAACGGTTGTAGACTTGTGCGTTGAGTCCTTCGTCGGTGTGATAGGTTGCGAACGTCGGACAGACGGTTTCGCATGGAGCATGATCGCAGTGCTGACAGAGCATTGGCAGGAAGCGAGTGTCGACGCCTCTGGCGTCGCTTTCGCGTGAACTACTCTCGACGAAACGCTCGATTCGTAACCATGACATGGTGCGACCACGAAGCATTTGTTCGGCGCCGGTTACTGGAATGTTGTTTTCGGCGTAACAAGCGGCTACGCAAGCATTACACCCGTTACACGCATTCAGGTCGATTGCCATGCCCCAGCGGTGGTTGGGATGCTCATGTTCTGGATTAAGACTGAGATGAGGTTCTTCGTGGTGCACATCGCCCGCGGCAAGTGTTTCAACTGAAATGGCCTGCGCCAGTTCTCGTTCTTGTTGGTCAAATGTGCGCTGGAGACGAGGCACGGGACGGCGTAATTCAAGAGGGGTAACGTCAATGCGCGTTCCAGTCCAACACATACCGCCACTAGCGGACTCGGGTTCTGCATTGAGAAGCTGAATCGGGTTTACACCCCGGCCGCTGGCGTAGCGGCCAAAGTGTGTATGGCCTTGGCCAATTGGAATGGCTGCAACGCCATCACGCAGGTGAGGATTAATGAGAACTGTCGCGTCAATATTTCCGTGGTCTGATGTAAGTGTGACGAGTTGTCCTTCTTCGGCGCCAACATTTGCTGCGGTGTCCGGCGTCATTTCGACCCAACTGCTCCATGTCGTTTTTAGTAGTGGATCCGGGATTTCCTGAAGCCATGGTCGGTTTGCTCCGCGTCCGTCGAAGAAGTGCAACGACGGATACGTGACAAGCGTAAGGGTTCGGCTGGTGTCAACTGAAGGAGCAAGACTTTGCAGGACAGGTGCCTTGAGTGTTTCACTCAGGGTCGTTGAATCGGGTTCGATCGTTTCCCATACCCCGCCTTCTCGTAGGCTCTTAGTCCAGAACGCTTCAAAATCAAGTTCCGATTGCCCCGTGTTGTCACTATTGGGGCTTGCCGTATTTGTTGAATCTGAAATCTCTACTTGGTAGCGCGTTCGCCATTCGTCTCTTAATCGGTCAAAGAAATCGCCGGCTCGATGAAAAGGGGTGTTTTCCTGGAGGTCCGGGTCATCGGTTTCTGTTGTTGCGATGATGGCTCGGCCAGTGTTGAGCAAGACATCTCCGAAATGACGAGTGTCATGCAACGGGCGCATTGCCGGCTGCATTAATCCATGTAGACCTGAGGCTGGCTTATGGTCGCCCCACGATTCTAGAGGCGTGTGCGTAGGGAGTACAAGGTCGGCTCGAGCAGTAGTTTCATCTGGATGGGATGATGTGGCTACAACGAGTGACACCATGTCAAGAGCTTCAGCGAAACCCGCATTCGAAGGCAATGTGAACATCGGGTTGACATCGTGAAGAATTAGCACGTCAATTTTTCCCTCGCGCATTGCGTTCGTCAGTTCAAGCACGTCCCGATAAGTGGCAATGGAATTCCACATCGTTTCTGGCATGAACTTAATTGTGGCCCCGATGTTTCCGGCGACGAAATTGAGAAGGGCGATGGCTACTTGTGTCTCAGTGGCATTTGTCCCATTTACAGAGACGCCTCCGCCGGCAGCTAGTGTTCGACCTGGCCCAATGGCAGGGTCTGAGAAAGCTCGTGACAAACTAACGATGTACTCGGCCGATACGCCAGTTTCGGTCGCTACCAACTCGGCTGTTTGTTCGGCTACCAGAGAATGAATTTGTTCAAGTTCGGCTTGGGAAATGCCGTTGACTTGAACTCGCCCTTCAGTAATGATGGTGTTCACCATTGCCGCAGCCACTAGTCCTTCCGTGCCTGGCTTTAGATCGATCCATTCGTCCGCGTTAGAGGCCGTCAGTGACAGTCTCGATTCGAGATGGACATGTCGAGCGTTCCTACCGTTACGGATCCGCTTCGCATCGGCATAGTCTCGTGCGTGGCTGACAGTAGATAGCCAGGTTTCGAGGAAGTCTGCGCCGAAAGACACAATGACATCGGCTTGGCTAAAGTCGTAGATGGGAAGTGATTCCCGGTCAAAAACGAGATGGTTTGCTTTACGCATTGCCTCGTAAGCGAACGTTTCATACTGCAGTCGTCTTGCGCCCCCGACAGCTACGGTCCATTCGTCGACCAAGGTATCGAGCGTTCCTGTTAGCAGCGGCGTGACCACGGCGATGCGATCGCCTTGTCCGGATGAACTCAAACTTGTGACGCGGTCTACGATCGTCTGCTCGGCATCTTCCCAACTAACGGATTCAAAACCGCTTTGCCTAGTGTTGCCATTGGTGGTGCGTCGGCTCAGGGGATTCTTGAATCGGTCCGGTCCATAGAGCCCTTGCAAGGCGGCTTGGCCGCGTATGCAAAGAGACCCACGGTTGATTGGATGAGAAGGGTTCCCTTCGATTTTTATTGCCCGTCCTTCCCGCGTCTTTACCAGGGTGCCGCAGCCATTGGGGCATTCCCCACACACGCTGGCATACCACGTGGCGACCCCAGGCACGATGTCCTCCGGGGGGATGACGTAGGAGATGATTTTTTCCGGTGGAAGCGGAGAACAGGCTGAAATGGCTGCGGCTGGCGCAGCGCTACCGATCACTCTGAGAAACGTGCGACGTCCCACCGTTTCCGTCAATCCGTTGCTGAAGGGTAATTTGCTCACGCGTTGAATCCAATTGTTATAAAAGAACTAGTAGTGGCAGAGTAGGCAGTCTCTCGAAACATTTCGATCTTTGTGGCAGGTGAGACACCATCCCATTGATAATGATTCGACCTGCTCGGCAATATTCATTTGACCCACATCGCCGTGGCATTCCGCGCAGTCAACGTTTCCTCGTACATGTGCTTTATGCGAAAAGCGGACGTAATCGGGAAGGTTGTGGATACGAGTCCATGGGATCGGGTTTTCGTTCTCCCAGAAATCCAGAATTTTCATGACTTCAGCTGTTTCACTGAGGATAGTTCGATGACAACCGACGCAGCGTTGAACCGATGGGATACCTGCGACCGGACCACGGCGTGCGTAGGCGTGGCAGAACTGACAGCGAATGCCAGCTTGTGTCACATGACGCTTATGGCTGAATGCGATCGGTTGCCCGTCTATTGTCTCGGCTGCGAATCCAGGGACACCTTTCAGAACCGATTCCTCAGACTCGATTTGTTCTTCCGGGTTCCCACGGGTTAAAACTAGACTTGAGGCTATAAACAGTGTGGCAACTAAAATTGAGAGATACCATGATGGGTGCCGGGACATTATTGGGCCGAAAAATTGTGGCACTTGTAACCAAGACCGATTGAAAAACAATCGTTTCCGCAGCAGATAATAATATGCTGACGTCAGACGTGATATCAACTCGGTGGTTGGTGGCAGTGATTAGTAGTGTGTTTTAGAGTTTTACTTCCGCGATAGCTATGCCGTTCAGATTACAGAAAACTTTCGTGCCCCGCCGTGCCGTGAACGGTGCCATGCGTGTTCTTCGGAGTCTCGTTCTCTTAATCGTATTTTTTGGGTGGTTTTCATGTTTGGGTGTGCTGCCAGCTGTCGCTCAAACAAGTGGAGGGGATCGTCCGGCTGGTCTTTCTCCTCGGGCTCGTGGCTTTCTTACGGCCTATCGATTTTATCTGAGCGGACTTCGTACCGTAGATAACGGCAATCGAAATTTTTCCTGGGATGCTGATATTGGCGCGGATCTCGACGTATTCGATCTAGGTTTTGCTCGTGCAAATATGTTTTTCAACCTTGAGTCGATGATTGGCAATGAGCGACGGGACATTGACCCAACTCAAAACAACTACACGATAGACATGTCTGTGTTCGTGCGGTTGCCTCGGGGTGAAATCGGGACGACTTTCCATCATGTATCGCGCCATCTGAGTGATCGGGAAAACGCGCTGGCTGTGGCTTGGAACAGTTTGGGTGTGACCTACATGGATCGATTTCAGATCGGGTCAATAGAACTTGAAATCAGTGGGCGAGCGCTCAGAAAAGTCCTAAATTCTGGTGTTGACTACGAGAGCGAGTACAACGGACGCTTGCGTTTTACAGCTCCGATCGACCGACGTTTTTCATTTATCGCCGATATTGATGGGACTGTGGT
>CAUZSN010000131.1:0-7072 GCA_963582345.1 Planctomycetota bacterium | reverse complement strand
AAAATACCCGAACGAATTGGTGGTTATCGGAGTGCATTCGGCTAAATTCTTTACGGAACGTGAATCTGAAAACATTCGCCAAGCCGTCATGCGGTACCGGATCCGTCATCCGGTTGTCAACGACGCCAAATTAGTCATCTGGAAGCGTTACGCTGTGACTGCGTGGCCCACCTTTCAATTGATCGATCCGGAAGGATACAAAGTGATCGGTTTTCGAGGTGAATCGTCGTTTAAGGTCTTGGATAGAGCCATTTCACGCCAGGTTCGCCTTCACCGCAAAAAGGGAACTCTCGATGAAACACCACTCCATTTTGATTTGGAGGAGTACCGTTCCGAACTAGCGCCGCTTCGTTTTCCCGGGAAGGTTCTGGCTGATAGCGAATCAAGTAGACTCTATATCGCCGACAGTGGACACAACCGCATCGTGGTCAGCTCGTTAGTCGGTCGCGTGTTGGACATCATTGGCAGTGGAAGTCAAGGCAAGAGTGACGGAAGTTACCAGAAGGCCAGTTTTAACGATCCACAAGGACTGGCACTCGACGGCAATACGTTGTATGTCGCCGACAATGAGAATCATCTGATTCGCCAAGTCAATCTAGCCCGTAAAACAGTTGAGACGTTGGCTGGAACAGGGAGGCAAGGATCACGCATTAGCCACAGTGGGAGAGCACTGCGAAGGACAGCTTTGAGCAATCCTTGGGATTTAGTTTTAGTAGGCCGCAAGCTTTACATCGCGGTGGCTGGGCCGCATCAGCTTGCGGTTTTGGATTTAGCGAGACGTAACATTCAGCTCTATTCGGGGTCCGGACGGGAAGATATTTTGGACGGCCCACTGCGGCAGGCTGCGCATGCTCAGCCCAGTGGGATTGCCACAGACGGGAAAGTGTTGTATGTGGTCGACAGCGAAGGCAGCGCCGTGCGAATTGTTTCGCTCGGGTCCAAAGGAACTGTTAGGACACTCGTTGGAGCCTCGGGATTGCCCAACGCTGCCAGCCTGTTTTCGTTTGGTGACATTGACGAAATTGGGTCGCGGGTGAGACTGCAGCATCCGCTTGGAATTACCTTTCACCGTGGGAAGCTAATTATCGCGGATACCTACAACCATAAGATCAAGGTTGTCGATCCGCGGACACGCACCTGCCGAACGTTCTTGGGAGACGGACAAGTTGGTCGTGATGACAAGCTTCCTCGATTCTACGAACCGGCGGGTGTGAGTACGGCTGCCGATCAACTTTATATTGCCGATACGAATAATCACCTGATCCGTGTTGCAGATCTTCAAACCCGACAAGTTCGGACGCTTCAGTTTGCAGGGCTGGCGCCACCCGTCGCACCATCAGTAGGAGTGCCGACGCTTCCGAATGCGCAAAAAATCGAAATTCCCATGCAGCAGATCCGGCTTGGAATGAACGTAATCCTGCACGTGGCGATTGACCTGCCTGCTGGTTTCAAGCTCAACCCGTCTGCTCCCATGGGATATCGTCTCGAAGCTACTCACAAAGACGAAGTCGTCGACCGTAGTGAAATGGGAAAGTATCAGCGAATCAAGCAGCCTCAAGTGCGTTTTGAGGTGCCGGTGCCGTTGACGCGTCGCACTGGGAGTGATCAGTTGAAGCTATCATTGGTCTATTACATTTGCCGCGATGGCATCGAGGGAATCTGCAAGGTTCAAGGCATCGAGTGGACTGTGCCAATCGTCATCTCGCTGCAGGGGAAAACGAATCGCATTTCATTGAGCAACCGTATGCTTCCGTAGAGCCGCCAGTTGATCTGTAATGCCGTTGTGAATCTGCGATTACCTGAATGCAGCGCATAGCTCTTATTGTTATACGCAGAGTGGTGCCAGCGTTGGTCAACGAATCGCGAAGGGATTCAGTTAGGCGTTTTCAGAATCAAGCTAAAACATGGAATACAGAGAATCGACACTTATGTAGAACAACGTGGTCGAGAGGCCTAAGAATGTACATTACAGGTTCACGGTGTACCTGCGGTCGCACTAACCCCACGGCCGTTTCCGAAGATAACAGGGTTGAAGGTGAAGACGTCGGTGATATTGGTGAACTTTGGGAAAGCGCTGATCCGAACGTACCGGCGATCGGCTGAAATAATGGCCAAGACTGAAAGTGTCATGTTTTCTGACAGTGTCGTCACGATCGGTTGGAATCCTTTGCCAGTAGACTGTGTCAGGTTTTGACTTCGGGACGAAAAAAAATCGCGTGCGGCTTTGCGAGAACCCGCATCTATTTGCCCCAACATCTGCAGTTGGTTGCTGCGCATCGTTCGACGCGCGTTCGGCGATATTTTTTGCTTCGGGGATTCAGTCAATTTCTTTCGCCGACCTTTGTTCAGAAAAATCCGGACGACGCTGTCTTTTTTGCTAAGGGTGATTGTGTTTGAATGAACTAGTTCGTCCTTGGTCCCCTGATAACGGATAATCTTCAGTCGGGCTCGCTTGCCAACAATATTTCCCGCAACGTGCCTGATCTTGGCTCGATAGGTTCCTGGAACTCCGAAAGCGCAAATGTATTCCTCGCAACAGTTTTTCGGATCAGGACCATAGCCGTCGCGGATCAGCACACCGCCGCCGCGTGATTGCGGATTCTGAAACGAGCAGATCGTGCCGAGCGGTTCTTCGACGACCAGGTCGAGGTCTCCATCGCCGACCCATGTCAATTTCAAGAACAAATCCCGTTTTCGCGCCTCGGCCATCACTTGTTTCAACACATCTGCCTGTTCAACCAACTCCTGCTTCAACAGTTTTTTCTCGGCTTCCAGGGCAGCGTCTTCGGCTAATCGGTGCAATTGTTTATGGTCGCACGCCCACGCATGAGTGAGAATGCCACTAGCGGCCCACCCAATGGCGTCGAAGTCGTTCTCGCGTCGAGCCAGCTTCAGACCAAGCACATATGGTTCAGGGCGAGTCGGTTCCAGTTTCGATGCCTGCTGGTAGAGATGGAGGGCCTGTTTGTAGCGACCGAATCGCGTCAAGTACGCAGCCGAATAAATCATGTTCGGAACGTCGGCCGCTGTGAAATCCACGCGAGACAGCAGAACACGCTCGATGTCTTCCTTTGATCGCCCTGTGATTTGCATGGACAATGCTAGTACATCATACATCCAGGGCTGAGACTGCCCATTCAGCAAAGCTGCCTCGATCGCCGCCACAACGTGCTCGTGTTTACCAGCCTTGTGTAACTGGTCCACCACGTTACTAATCTGCCACGAATTTAATTTTTGCTTCTTGAAGTAAGCATGCCAGAATTCACTGGGTTTTCTGGTGTTTAAATCCGGGAGCTTAACGGTGGGTAGTTTACGGAGTGACCGCGATTCGCGCGCAGAAAAAGGGGAGCCAGACAACTTTGGCTGACTCCCTTTGGTTTGCTTTTTTGTTGCTTGACCGGCTTTGGGCGCTACTGAGTCCCGCTTAATTTTTTTTTAAGAGATTTTACGCTCTTATTATCGAACCGAAATGACTTCTTGGAAGGCATTTCCGGTGGGACGCTGAAAAATCCGCCTCCTCCTCCCATTCCGCCACCGCCCATTCCCATGCCGCCCATTCCGCCGCCGCCCATTCCGCCGCCGCCCATCATTCCTCTTCCGCCCATTCCTCCGCCCATTCCTCCGCCCATTCCTCCGCCCATGCCTCCGCCCATTCCGCCGCTCTGGACTGGGATGACAAGATCACCGACTGGGTAGACGCGCGTTGAGAGAATCTCTTCGGCTGCGAGTTCAGTCGTAATTTTCATAACCTCGTCTTCGATGGCATAAGTTAGAGCTAGTGGCTCCAAAATGATTTTCAGAGCGCTGCGCAAGGTAATTCCGGAAAGGACACGGTTGATCGGCTCGTCGGTGGCGAGGCCTTCTTCTTCCAGCGCGACTTCATCCACAATAATCGTGATGTTGTGCTGATCCTGGAGGAATTGCATTGCATCGACGAGTGGCGTGTCGATGAATTCCACTTCAGTCTGGTCATCCAGAGCCGCGGTGATTCGCGTTTCTGCTGGACTGGATCGGCGCAAGTCAACGGAAGCCCACTGCTTGCGTCGCTCCGTTAACGCTTTCCAGACTTCTGCGGCTGGCCAACGAATAGGGGGTTCGTCTGGGAAGGGGACGTGCGATTTTTCGACCTGTTCTAACGTCTCCAGAAATCGATCAGCACGCAGATTCCGCCAGCGGAAGGCCATGGCCAATTGGTCGGCCGCTTCGGCCGTCACGCGTGCTGCCGTCGTCACTCCGACGCCCGGGTTCAGATCGACAGCTGCGGCAGCGACTTCTTTTGCTTCTTTGTACGCTGCATTGTTGCCGCGGACACCTTCATCGATCAATGAACGGACTTGGTCAATCAATCGCTCGAGATTCTCATCATCCAACTGCATTTGTTCGATCAAACGTTGTTCTTGCTGCAGCACTGCCAGACGCTCTTGTCTTCGAATGCGATGGGCCAAGTGCACTTCCTTGCGGGCACGAACATCCGCAATCACGTTTTTCAGACGCGTGGCTAGTTGCTGGCGGATTTGGGGGTCGATGTCAGTAACCGCTCGGACCGCGCCATAGGCACGCTTCAGCTCTGCCAGCGATGCATCCGGATCTTCGTCGGCTATTGCGCGCGCGTCCTGGATTGTTTGGGATACCTGCAGTTGTAACCTTTGAGCGCGGATCTGCCGTCGATGTTTTTCTTGTTGTATTAGATTTTGACTTGTTTTCGGCATTCCGACACGATGTTCGAGTTCCTGCGAGACGTCTGGCTTATTGGACGGCTCGGGCGAGGTCTGACTGACAGTTCGCACTTGAAGACGGTTCGCTGCGCTCAGAATCGTCCTTGCCTGCACATTGTGGGGATCGATCTGTTTGATCGTCAGACCGATCTGTTCCGCTTTTTTCAAGTTACGAATGGCGATTGCCTGCTCGCCCAAGTCCGTCAATTGATCGATACGGCGATCAAATGAGTGACGGGCTGCATGCAACAAGTGAACGCCAGCCAAAGGCACACTGAAGCCGTTACTACTTTCAGCACGCTTCCACAGAGCCGCTAAAAATGGGCTATTCGACCGCAAGCCCACTGAGTCGTTCTCGGCTTGAACTGACCATTGGAGCGACTGATCAGTCCCTTTCCAATTGCCGGATACATCGACTAACAAATCCTTGTCAAGGCTCCCTTTACCTAGATAGATCGTTTCTCGATCAGAGCGAACGGGGAGAGGTATCTTAGGCAACAGCGACAGTGATACAGGTTGTACCTGGATTTTTTCCGGATAAAAAACAGGAACAGCAGTGGCGGCTGCGAGTTTTTTTCCGATCATCGATGGGTCGCTATCGTTACTTTGTCGCTTCATTCGCGACTCGTCGCCACGGTCAAAAAACACCACGCCACCAGTGTACTGTCCAAACAGTCCCAACAGCGGTAGGTCCGTTCGCGGACCGACCGCATAGCTGTGTACGGGAATCCGTCGGTTCCGTAGTTGGGTGAGCAACGCCTGCAAATGAGACGACTCAAATAAATGGGCAGTACTCATTCCATCGCCAACATACAGAATTGAGCCGGGTCGTTTGGCGTCGAATTGATTCATCGCCGAAGTTATGGCCGCTTGTAGATTTGTAGCACCCAATGGCACACGTTGCTCTAAAACTGTGATTGAATCGCGAACGGAACGATCTGTGGGAGCTACAAAACCATTTGTCATTCGTTTGATTTCGCTGTCAACGGCATACAGGCAAACGCGATCTTCTACTGGCAGCCTAGCAAGAAACGATTTCACAACCGCAAAGGCCTGATCGCGATGTTCACCTACCTGACTGGCTGAAGTGTCGACCAGCACGACATGGTCGCGCGGTATTCGAGTCCCGGCGTCCATCTTGCAATTCAGAATTATCGCGAAATAGGTCTCGCCATCGGGGGAAACATAGCGAGATATACTCGCTGGCAGTTTCTTTCTGGATATCTTGTCACCGGCAAAAAGCAAATTGCTTGCGCAAACACTGGCAGCCAAAACCAGTAAAAAGAGGCGGTAGCTATTTCTCGATTTGAACATTTTAAGGACTCCCCGGTTCTTAAACGGGAAAGTTAGTTTGTAAAACGCGTGCGCTGCCAAACTTATGTACAGTTGGCACGGCTCATTCGTACATTGAGCTATTCTATATTCACTCTCGGATCACTTTGTAGAAAATTCTTCTAAGAATTAGCAATTTCTTGGAATTATCGACAGTTGCCGAGTGGTCGCCCGCAATGCCGGATCTGCAGTCTTTCAGTATTCCGATTGTATGGAATTTACGAATCAAACGCACCTGCCGACGCAGTCCTAAGGAGCCGGTTGAGTCGATGGATTGCCACAATTGGCAAAACAGTTAACAGAGTGCAAACAGGTAACCTACAGGGGATTACAGAAGTCATATCAGTGTTGCCGCCTTTACTCAATTCAACGGACCTACCGATCCGATGAATAAGTATTGCTTGATGCCAGCGTTCGGTGATTTTCTTAGGTCCGAGGCGGGCAAAAGATGCAACATAAACGGCTGGCAATTACTCTGTTAGGCGCCATATTGACGGGATTCGCTTTTGCCCCGCTGCTTCATCTGCGCTTACCAGTCGTTGATTCAGTGACCGAACTGAAGCCGAGCCAATTCTACGCTTTGAATGTGGAATCAGATCATTGCGAATTTGATCTGACCTTTCAGAATGGCACGAGTTACGTCCTGATTGTTAGCAGTCTTGGCGATGCCGGACAATCGTACTGTATCAATCTGAAAGCGGACACGATTGCAGAACTCAAACCTCTATCGGCACGTTGGCTTGACGACTTCCGGCCACGACGCACGTATAGTCGACTGCTGTCGGTTGCGCCGCGGAACGAACGGGGTGACTTCGCGGATCGGATCGCAGTGAGCAGTCAGAGTGAAAAATCAAGTGCTCGACAAGTGGTCCGCGACTTTGATCTGCACGTAACAGACGGCAACTTGGACGATGCGAAGCAGTACGTACGTGTTTCCAGCCGGCTGATTGCAGAAGGAGTGAATGTTCGCATTTATCTGGATTATCAACAGGCGGTATCCGAGCTTGCGCAAGATTTGGTCGGCG
>CAUZSN010000130.1:0-7155 GCA_963582345.1 Planctomycetota bacterium | reverse complement strand
AGGCTGTCAAGGCAGGCAAGATTCCAATCATGGGTGGCGGTTCGCCCGAGCAGGTCCAGTATTTTCGTAAATTGGGGGCAAAGGTCTATTTCACAGGTGTGGATGTCGCGATGAAACGCAGGATGCTTGTCGATACGCTCAAGAGCTTTCACGATGCGCATGGGAGCTAATACGCGTGCATGACTTCGTTGGTTCTGGTGTTGAATTTTCAAGGAGAACGGATTATGTCCCTACAACTCGAATTTGTCGGCCATGCCTGTTTTCGGCTATGGGAGGATGGTCGACCGACAATCGTCATGGACCCGTATTTGCAGGAAAAGTGTGATTTGGTCGATGATGGTTTCCGTTTGGATGCCGAAACGGTCATTGTTAGCTCACTTACTGACCCAGCGCATGACAACGTTAAATTGGTCAACGGCAATCCCAGAGTGATCAACGCATTGGATGTGGCCACGGGACGCGCCAACGCGACCATCAACGGAGAGCCGATCTACGCAATTCCAGCTGCAGAAATAGCGGACCATCCCGAAGGCACAGACGACAACGCACTCTATGCTTTCAAGGCTGACGGCTTGTGGTTCGCGCACCTGGGCGACCTTGGATTTGGGCTCAGCAATGAGGAGCTAGAACCCTGGATTGGTCACTGTGATGTACTGATGCCCATCGTCGGCGAAAAGTATACAGTTCCTCTAGAAGACCTCGACAGGATGATCGGCTTCCTAAAACCAACTTGGATTGTACCGATGCACTACTACTTGCCGCCACTGGGTGGCGAAGGCCACCCTGGCGGCGGGATGACAACAGTCGACAAGTTCATCAATCGACGAACCCATGATCCAATTATCATTGCCCGACATCACACGATAACATTTCCACTGACCAAGTCACATGATGGTCGCCCAACCATTGTCCTACTCGAACCTTCCGGCTATCGGGCAACGGGCGGTATACCGCAAATTTATTGCAACTGGTATTGAGAGCCTCAAGAATGATCATTAGTTGGATTTTCTTGAAGTGGCCGTTACACTGATCGCTCGAAAGCCCGGCAGCGCAACCGTGCACAGTTTATGCGGGAAATTTCAGCACCTAATTCTTTTGTGGAACTGCTCCGATGAAACTCGGAATCAATTCGCTGTTCCTTCTTCCGTTTGAATTTAAAGAGGGGCTCAAATTTGCGCGAGAGCTCGGTGCGGAAATGATCGAGCTTGTCACCCTAGGTGAGCCCAGCCGCAAGTATTGTGATCTCGATACTCTGCTCGCTGACAAGAACGAGTTCGGCCGCTGGAAAGGTGTGCTAGAGGAATACGGACTCCAGATCAGCGCGATAGCGGCGCATGGGTCGTCGCTGTCTCCCAATCGAGAAGCAGAGCAGGAGTGGTTGCAAAAATTTCGCCGGGTGTGCCAACTTGCTGAGAACACCGGAGTCGATTGCCTGACACTCAACTCGGGCGCTCCCGAAGGTGCTCCTGGAGACAAAACTCCTTGCTGGATCGTCGATCCCTCCAGCGCTGGCAACCGCGCCGCACTACGCTGGCAGTGGGAAGAGCGGGTGATTCCTGCCTGGACCGAGTACGCAAAAATAGCCAAGGACCATGGTTGTAAGCTCGCGATCGAGCCGTGGATCGGCAACATCGTTCACTCTCCCATGACTCTGATGAAGCTTCGCGAGGCGGTGGGTGCCACGATTGGCTGCAACCTAGATCCCTCACACCTATTCGTTCAGCAGATAGACGTTCTGGAGACCATTCGTTTCCTGAAAGACGCACTGTTTCACATACACATTAAGGACACTCGCATCGACGAGCGAAACGTTAGGCTACTGGGTACCCTGGACACAACAGTGCCTATGGCAAATCCCCAGGACCGGCCATGGACTTTCGGGTTGGTCGGCTGGGGCCACGATGAAAAATTCTGGCGTGACTTCATCACGAATCTGCGCTTTGTGGGATATAAGGGTGCACTGTCGGTTGAGATGGAGGTCGATTATATGGATGTCATCGATGGGGTAAAAAAATCGTTCGAATATCTTCGGCCGTTGGTGATGGAAGATCCACCTGCTTTCGGCAAGACATGGTACGAGTATTGTGGGTTTCACGACATCGTCAAGGACTGAGGTGTCCGTGGACGTCTAGTTGTCACATTGCCTATTGCCGCTTGAAGACTCCTTCGGATGCACTGGAGAACGCTTGCGAGGGAGCTGTCAAGATTGTCAAGCTCTCAAACTCTTTAGTTACGCAGGTGATGAAGATGATGGTGTGAATCACAATTTGTAAGACCATGCACACTGGCAATTGAAGGGCAACATGAAAATCGGGCTTGTCATGGACAGCTTGCAAGCACCTTTTGCCGAATCGCTGGACTGGGTTGCCGAGCAAGGCATAGATGCCGTGGAAATCGGCACGGGAGGATTTTCTCCGGCCCGATTTTGTGACCTGAACATGCTGTTGAACGATGGGAAGGCCCGAGACGAGTTCAAAGCCGCCATTGAAGAGCGAGGGCTGACGCTCAGCGCCCTGAATTGTAACTCCAATCCACTTGATCCTGATCCGGAGCGCGGGCCCGAGGCGCAAGATGTCTATTTTAAGACAGTAGAGCTGGCTGCCCGGATTGGTATCGACACGATTGTGACGATGAGCGGCTGCCCGGGCAGTCCAGATGGGGGCACCTATCCCAATTGGGTGAGTCACTTTTGGCAGCCGGAGTTCAGGGAAATTGCACGATGGCAGTGGGATGAGGTGCTTACACCTTTCTGGGAAAAGGCCGGGCAATTTGCGGCCGACCGCGGCATCAAAGTTGCCATCGAAATGCACCCCGGCCAATGCGTTTACAATACCAGTACCTTATTGCGCTTGCAGCAGATCGTCGGTCCCCAGCTAGGTGCCAATCTGGATCCCAGTCACCTGTTTTACCAGGGCATGGATCCTCATCTTGTCATTCGCTCCCTGGGAGAGAACTCCATATTTCATGTTCATGCCAAAGACGCTCGCATCGACCCCTACGAAACAGCGCTCAATGGTGTCATTGACCTGCGCGACGAGACGCAGATGTCGGAACGCTCATGGTTCTATCGCACGCTGGGCTTCGGACACGGGGAACGATGGTGGCGCGATTTTGTGAGCGCCCTGCGCGCAGTGGGCTACGATGGGGTGCTAAGCATCGAACACGAGGACTTGATGATGAGTACAGCGGAAGGTGTCACCAAGAGCGTCGAGTTCCTCAAGCCGATTATAATGCGTACACAGGCGGAAGGGACCGTGCACTGGACTAAGATTGATATCGATCAATGAAGACGAAAATATTTCCCATGATCCTGTCTTTATGGAAACATTTGGTAGGGCGGTGTTGTGGTGTTCGATACGATCACCAGTTCCGGTGGAGCGACTCCTTCCAGCGAACTGTATTTGACCTGTTGGTCGAACCACTAGTGAGTTCATAGACATAGATGTCGTTGCCGGTAATGGACGCGGTGACGTCGAACTCGACTCATGTGCCCTTGACCGCCGTCCCCGGAGAACTCAGTGGATTTTCATTGATGGCCGGTGCATTGTTGAACGTCAATCCCTGCTGCGTCCAGTTAGTGTCGTCCAGCAGGTGAACCGATCCCGCATCGGGACTTCCGTGTCCACCGCACCACTAATGGGGGTGACGCCAATGATTGGGGGGGGCGTGAAGCAAGTAGGACGGTTTTTTCTCCGGCATTGCGGCTTCCCTCAACGTGGTAGTAACCAGTTTTACGCCGCACTGCCGAGCTTGGCATGTAGTCACAAGTCGCGACTCAGAAAAGAGTTATTAAAGTCGGGATGACAGGATTTGAACCTGCGACCTCTGCGTCCCGAACGCAGCGCTCTAGCCAAGCTGAGCTACATCCCGGGACATTATTCGATGCCCTTTCGAATTGAATGAGGCTGGGCTGATCAGAACATGCGCTTAGATTTCTCGTCGCCTAACAGGCGTGCATTCTAGCGATCCCGCTCAGCAGGTCAACGGTCAAGATGCCTTTAGCACGGCGGAGGCGGCAGAGACTTATTTCGCAAGTAAGCTACGTTCTTTTCAGGTCCACAGCGTCCACCTCGAGTGCTCAGTTGTGAAGTGACAAATCGCCGTATCGCGAGCTCTCAGGACCATGATCCGACATTGCGGCCGTACCGATTGGCAGAAAGCAGTGAATCGAACCGGCTTCTGCCTGTCAAGTTGGCAGTCCTGTGATTTGACAATCGTTTCCAGCACCGATTAAAATTACTGCAGTTTTACGCCTTGTGTCTTCTCAAGTCGTTGGCACGATGATTGCTCGTAATCTAGAAGTTCTTTTTGGTGGTTGCCATGGAAATATTGATCGGGTGAATTGAGAACTGAGTGAAGATGAATTAGACTTCTTTGTTACTCGTGGCCCTGTGGGGATGGGATGTTGTCTGGGCGGCAAGAAACTGAGCCTTCAGACCGCTTGAAAATTCGAGTTTAGGACCATTCTCGTTCAACTACTTTTTTTGACATGTGTTTTAGCGGATCAGAGGAGAAGCTGTGGCAAAACTGCTGACATTTGACGAGGAAGCTCGTAAAGGCTTGCTGGCAGGGGTGACAAAATTGTCCCGGGCGGTCAATAGTACTTTGGGACCGCGTGGCCGGAATGCGGTTTTGGACAAAGGTTGGGGTGCCCCGAAAGTGACTAAAGACGGTGTCACGGTAGCGGAAGACATTGAACTGGAAGATCCGTTCGAGAATATGGGCGTCCAATTGGTCAAAGAGGTGGCTTCAAAGACCAGCGAAGTTGCGGGTGACGGGACGACAACGGCAACAATTTTGGCGGAGGCGATCTTTCGAGATGGTCAAAAGTACATTGCTGCCGGAGCTGATGCTATGTCGCTGGCACGTGGTGTTCGCAAGGCTGTTGATGCCGTAGTCGAGGGGCTAAAGAGGCTTGCCAAGCCGATTGATGCCACTGACAAAAAAGCTGTTGCTACAGTTGCCACGATTGCCGGCAACAACGATAAGGAAGTCGGACGGATTCTGGCAGACGCATTAATCACTGTTGGTAAGGATGGCGTTATCACGATCGAAGAGGGCCGCCAGACCGAAACCGAAGTCAAGCTGGTCGAAGGTATGCAGTTCGAACGCGGTTTCCTGTCGCCACATTTCGTGACAAACGAGGATGATCAGGAAGTCGTATTGGAAAACTGTCGCTTACTGATTTTCGAAGAGAAGATCAGTAACGTGAAAGACCTGGTGCCCTTGTTGGAGAAAGTTTCCAAGGCGGGAGCAGAGCTCTTGATAATTGCCGAGGACATCGAAGGCGAAGCCTTGGCGACTCTGGTGGTCAACAAGCTGCGAGGTATCCTTAAGGTGGCCGCCGTCAAGGCACCGGGCTACGGTGATCGTCGCAAGGCGATGTTGGAAGATATCGCCGTGTTGACTGGCGGTAAGGCAATCTTCAAGGATCTGGGCGTTAAGCTGGATAAGGTCGAATTGAAAGATTTGGGCGCTGCCAAGAAGGTGTTGATTGATTCGGAGAATACAACAATTGTTGAAGGTGCCGGCCGCAAGGCGGCCATTAAGGGCCGTGTCGACCAGATTCGCAGCGAAATCGAAGTCACCGATAGCGATTACGATCGCGAGAAATTAGAAGAGCGGCTGGCTAAGCTGGCCGGTGGCGTGGCTCAAATTAATGTTGGTTCAGCGACCGAGACGGAGATGAAAGAACGTAAAGACCTGATCGAAGACGCTTGGCACGCGACCCGAGCCGCCATCGAAGAAGGCATTGTTCCTGGTGGCGGAGTTGCATTGCTCCGTTGCGCCAAGGCGTTGGATAAGTTGCAATTGAAAGGTGATCAGCAGTTTGGCGTCAAATTGGTGCAAGGCGTTCTGGAGATGCCATTGCGTAGGATCGCTGAGAACGCCGGCCTGGATGGCGCAGTGGTTGCGAATCGAGTTAAGAAATCGAAGGGGAAGTCCTACGGTTACGATGCTCTGAACGACAAGTACGGCGACATGTTCGAGTTCGGAGTGGTCGATCCGACCAAAGTGGTACGGTCGGCGCTACAGAACGCGGCGAGTGTCGCCAATCTGTTGCTGACGACGGATGCGATCGTCGTTGAGGAGCCGAAGAAAGAAAAGGACGATCACCCACCCCACGATCACGACATGGGAGGCATGGGAGGAGGCATGCCTGACATGGGAGGCATGGGAGGCATGGGAGGAGGCATGCCTGGCATGGGAGGAGGCATGGGAGGAGGCATGGGAGGCATGCCTGGCATGATGTAGCACGTTAATCGAAAGTGTGACACAGTCTGTATGGTTCAGATGTATCGCGCTGAAGGCATAATCAGGTAGATAACTGAGTTCCAGTCATACGACCATGGGACATTGAATTGGAGTAACGAAGATGCAGTTGAATCCCCTTGACGATCGTATCGTTGTGCAACCGATGGACGCTGAGGAAACGACAGCTGGCGGCATCGTTCTTCCGGACGCTGCTCAGGAGAAGCCGCAGCGAGGTACGGTTGTTGCTGTTGGCCCGGGACGTTTGCTGGACAGCGGCGAACGCTGCGCTGTCAGTCTGACCGTGGGTGACGAGGTCCTGTTTGGCAAGTACGGAGGAACAGAGATTGAGGTAGAGGGCGAAGATGTCAAAATTCTTCGCGAAAGCGACATTCTGGCGAAAATTGTGAAATAATCATGCTCGTTTAGTTCAACAAGAATTGAGGAGTGCTGAGGCGTGGCAAAGCAACTCTTGTTCAAAGACCGTGCTCGAATAAAATTGCAGCACGGCGTAGAAACGTTAACCGACGCAGTCGCTGTCACGATGGGGCCTACCGGCCGCAATGTGATCATTGACAAGAGCTTCGGAAATCCTGTCGTCACAAAGGACGGAGTCACCGTCAGTAAAGAGGTCGAGCTGGAAGACCCCTATGAGAACATGGGGGCCAAGTTGGTGAACGAGGTTGCTACGAAAACCAGCGACATCGCCGGTGACGGAACAACAACCGCCACAGTTCTGGCCAAGGCGATTTACGCGGAAGGGCTCCGCGGTCTTACCTTGGGAGCGAATCCTATGATCGTCCGGCGGGGAATCGAGAAGGCAGTCGATGCTGCGCTCGAGTTTCTGAGGACGATGGCCAAGCCAGTGACCAACAAGGATGAGATTGCCCAGGTTGGTGCCAT
>CAUZSN010000129.1:0-7172 GCA_963582345.1 Planctomycetota bacterium | reverse complement strand
TGTTACTTGCCGTTTCCCCAAAAAGCAATGGCCTTGTCTAAAAAAAATGAACTCCTCTCAGCGGCTGCTGTGATCGGAGCGGACGGTCGCGGAGAACGTCGCATCGCTACGGCTCAGCGCCTGCAATACTTTCGCCATCGCCAACACGGCATCGCACGCAGGATACGCTTCGCGGAACCAGAATCGTCCACTGTCACCTCCACCAAACACAGCTTCCCCATCGTGCATCGACGTCCACAACTCGGCCGCAGTGGTTCCGCCGTCCACGCATTGTCCACCGAAGAATTTGATCGAAGATTGCAGTGCGGCGATAGCCGTCGATTCGATTACGACTTTTCCATTGGGATGTTCCGCCAGAACGATTTCGCTAATGGCACGCGTGACATCACGTCCAGGGACCATGCGGCCCCTTTCATCAAAGAAACCACAGCGTGCACTATCGTCGTCGATCAGCATGCCGAGATGAGACCCCGTACGACGCACCGCTTCAGCGATGCGACAGGCGTCGGCGTCGGCGTCATCAACAACGTTGCGGACGCGACGAGGAACGGGGATCCAGTGCAGTTCACACGGCAGTCTTTCAAAAATCTGTGTGAGCAATCGAAACACCATCGGAGTCGGACAGCCGCAACACACTTGTAAGGGTCGCAGCGCGTGAAAATGCTTCCACACACCGGCTTCGTAGGGAACGGTCGCTGCAAATGCTCGACGCGATCCCGCATATCGGGTCGGACGGCTGAAGCCTTCACGCAACCGTGTTTCCAAACGGTCCAGCCCCGCGCAATGCGAATACGGCCGAGCACCACGGCCGACTACGTCTAGTCCAGTCCAAGCAGGTTCGTAACCGGCACCGGTGATATATGCTCCAGCGGCCGCCAGAAAATGATCGACGGTGAAACAGAAGCACGGTTTCGTCGTCAGCCCGATGTCGACGACATGGCAACCCATCCGCCGCAGTGCCGAGCCGACTCCTGCAGCGATATCCGGCGACGATGGTCGCTCATCATATCCAACGATAACAAGAGGCCCTGATCGTTTCGATTTGCGTTGATCGGCAGAGCCGGCAGTCAACCGACCCAATAACGGGGTTTCGTCCCAAAGCAAACTCGCTAACCCAGCGGCAACGTGTCCGACTTTGCTTCGTGTAAGTTCATTCAAATAGATTCCTCGCACCCCCTCCGTCGTGAATAACGACCGCCGCCTGATCCGTCGTTCCGTGCTTTGCAGGCGATCAATCGTTTGTTGCGGCAGTTGGCCCGTGTCATATCGATGCCGACAATCTCGGCATTTCGGGTAAAAGGCCGCCAAACGCGACAAATGGACTGCTTGAGAAATCGGATGTTCCTCTCCGGGACACGTATAAAGAGTTTGAGGCGAATTCGTTGTCATAGTGGAAAAATTTCTGTAATGTTGCCGATGCGACTGACAACAACCTGACACTGTGGTGCGTCGCATTGAGATCGAAGAACTTTATGTCAACTCATTCTCACAGGTCAATGCAAATCGCTAACCGGCTGAGGCTTGTGTCGGTTTGGAATGAAATCTGGCGGTTTGGCACCCGCTGACTTCGGCCTCCAAATCAAACCATTGCCGAAAACAACCGAACAATGCATGCCACAGTTTTTCTAAACAGTCCAGAAGAACACGAGGTCGGACCAATCGTTGTGTTGCCAGGCGAGGAACGGTCGTTGAAACAGGCTGTCATTCAGGTCGTGAGCAAGATCGTGCTTGGTGACCAGGATCACGACGCGTCCCTGACATATTTCACTGGCAAGACCTGTGATTTGACAAGCGTTCGCGACGAATTGTGGATGGTCTCAATGTGGAGCGACAAGCGACTTGTGATCGTTGAACAGGCCAATGATTTTGTTTCACAAAATCGCGGCGGTTTGGAAAAATTGTTGGAGAAGCCGGCTAAGAAGTCGGTGCTAGTATTGGACGTCAATACGTGGCCTAAAAACACTCGTCTCGCCAAAAAGGCGGCCAAGATCGGACTTGTGGTGGAATGTACGGAACTATCAGGAAGTCACTTGACCCGCTGGCTGCAGGAAACCTGCCGCCAGCAGCACGAAAAACAATTGACACGAGATGCGGCCGAGCTGTTGACGGAATTGGCAGGAAACCATCTGGGGTTATTGGAACAGGAACTTGCGAAATTAGCAGCGTATGTGGGTGACCACAAACGGATCGTCGCCGACGACATACGAGCGATGGTCGGCGGATGGAAGGCCGAGACGACCTGGGTGATGACTAACGCCGTTCGCGATGGACAGTTAGGCCTGGCGCTGGATTGTCTGGAAAAACTACTGGTTGCCGGCGAAGCTCCACAAAAGATCCTGGGTGGCATCAGCTTTGTATTCCGTAAGCTGGCTCGAGCCACGGAAATCGCTCGACAAGGCACACAGCTCAACGCCGCCTTGCGAGAAGCACGTGTCTTCCCCAAAGACGTTGCTCCCTCTGCTAACTACTTACGTAGAATCGGGCGACCAAATGCCGAAAAACTGTACCATTGGCTTTTGGATGCCGACGGCAACCTCAAGACTGGCAGCCGCATTTCCGAGCGAGTGCAATTGGAACAATTGCTTGTGCAGTTGAGCGGCAAGATCTAAGCCCTGGTTATGGTGCTGCATTCTCGTGAAACCATCGTCCCCACCGCCGCGGTCTACGCAACAGCGAGATGTCCGACTGTTTGCCGGTGTACGAATCGTCAGTCTGTGGACGCTGCTCAGCCGCTTACTGGGACTCGTCCGCGACATCGGAATGGCTACCTTGTTTGGCAACGGCGTCGTCATGGATGCCTTTGCTGTCGCATTCCGCATTCCAAACCTTTCGCGGAAACTGTTTGGCGAAGGAGCGCTTAGTACAGCGTTCATACCGGCCTTTGTCCGCGAAATAAATGATTCGGGAATTGAGTCCGCCTGGCGACTGGCGAGTGCTCTGTTGACATCTCTGGCATTAGCTTTGAGCGGCTTGGTGTTGATTGCCGAGCTTGTGCTGTGGTGCGTTAGTTGGTTGTGGAATTTTGGACCAGAGACGGAGCTGCTGATCGGGCTAACTGCCGTCATGCTTCCTTATTTGGTGTTGATTTGTTTGGCCGCGCAAGTGAGCGCCGTGCTGCACGCAGTAGGCCATTTTACCTGGCCAGCGCTGTTACCCGTAATGCTGAACATTGTCTGGATTGCCGCGATCTGGTTGCTGGCCCCACTATTTTCATCGCCCATTCAACAGGTCTATGCATTGGCCGGCTGCATTGTTGCCACCGGAATCTTTCAAGTGGTGGCACCGCTTCCAACGCTGTGGCGACTTGGATTTCGATACGACAATCATTGGCATACCACTCGTCAGAAAGTCGCTGGGATCACTCGCGTAATGCTGCCAGTGCTCGTTGGTTTGTCGATCACCCAGTTAAATTCGCTGTGCGACAGTCTGATTGCCTGGGGGTTTTCGCGACCAGTCGAAGATTCCGCCTCGAGTTTCTTGTTCGGTCTGATCGATTATCCGCTGCGCTCGGGCACAGCATCGGCGCTGTACTTTGGACAACGGATGTATCAGTTTCCGTTGGGCGTGTTCGGAGTCGCTTTGGGCACGGTCTTTTTTCCCTTGTTGTCGCGACATGCCGAACGCGGAGATTTTCACCGTTTGAAAGACGATTTGACACTGGGTCTGCGGCTGGTGATTGTCATCGGACTCCCCGCCAGTGTAGGCCTGGCTCTGCTCGCAAAACCATTAACAGCACTTCTGTTTCAACACGGAGCATTCGACAGTGAGGACGCAAGTCAGACTGCCGAGATGATCTCGGCATACGCGATCGGTGTGTGGGCGTATTGTGGATTATTGATCGTCCATCGCGGCTATTACGCGATCGGCGACCGGCAGACTCCGTTGCGCACCGGCGTCCTGGCCGTTTTGTTAAATCTCAGTCTAAATTTCACTTTGATGTGGAAGCTTGGTGGACGCGGCCTGGCACTCAGCACGGCCATTTGTGCAATCGTGCACGTCAGTGCAAGCGCTTGGTTGTTGTGGAATCAACATATTCGATTCGAGTGGTCACAATTGCTGCGAGTCGCATGGCGAGCAACCGTCGCGACGGCCACAATGTCACTGGTCTGCCTAATCTCACTTCAGCAAATCGATCCCCAGCCCGACCTGCCAAATAGGCTGTTGCAGGTTTTTGTCCCTATGCTTTTCTCAGTTGTGACGTACTTGACTGCGGCCCGACTGCTGCGTCTAGATGAACTCTGGCTACTTTTCTCACGCCAGCCCAAAAACGATAATCTGCGGTAGGGCAAGTCCAGCATAATGTCGTACGAGCAAGATAAATCGGAAGGAAATGCGCATGCCAAACGAACTTCTACTCCCGCCGAACTTGCACCACTTGATTGAGAAATGCGAGAACGGCAAAGGTGCTAATAAACCGATGAAAGCCTATCCCTATATAACCAATAACACCAACGACGAGCCAATAGATAAACCTGCAGGAGTCCCGGAACAAGACAGACAAGCGGCGCTGTGCACAACAGCGACAAAGCAACAAGTAAGTTCCATCGCAGTTAACACCAATTCACCTTTTGTTTGATGGATGGACTACCTATTGAATCCTTTGGGCAGAATCTCTCTTCCGTCACGCGTGGAAATGGCTTGCCAAATACCCCAGTTGATCATGTTCTCAACGGAACGCACAGAACCATCCATCATTAGCACATTCACCTTGTTGGGATGGTAGCTGCGGGCGGTAACTGCAGCATACGTAGGGACTGTGGTAGAATTCCCTTCCTGCTGGTTCGTCCAGTCCACGTCGTATTCCATACCGTCAACGGGGCAGATGACCTCAGTGTTTGGCTCAAATGCAGTCGTAAAGCCGATCTGATGGACCCGGCCATCCACCCACTCGGTATGACCATTATTCTTCTTATGCTGTGCCGACGATTCCCCCAGAATGCAAATGTCGAATTCGGTGGGCAAGTTTTCCAGTTCGGGTGATCCCGTCACGAATACGGCGTTTTGATAATAGGACTGATACCCTTTGACTTCAGCCATCGCCATTGTGTTGGACAATCCGTCACGGAAATCGGATGCCTTTAGCTTGCTTCCAGGATAAAACGCGCCCGCTCCACCATCCTTTGTTACCGGATCATACACGAACCAAATTCCACAATTGACCGCGTAATTAAGTGGATAATGGGTTTCGATGCCGCCGGAAATACGAACTTCATCCTGGACTTCGCTCGGACAGAGGAACGTGGGGTTACGTAAAGCGCTGAGCCTAGTTGTCGTGCCATCAGCGGTGATCACATCCGGGGCAAGGTTGTAGTCCAAGTCAAAGTCGATGTACTCGAATGTAACTCCTTGCTCATGATACGGCAGCAATTGTGCTTGAGCGGACCAGCCGCTAATGTTGCCGCTATTTGGATCGGGTCGAGTCGCGCGCCAGCTTGGAGGATAAAATCCTTTCGTACTTTCGTAAATATGAATAGCCAATCCCCACTGCTTGAGATTGTTCTTACAACTGGATTCACGAGCCGCTTCGCGAGCTGACTGAACCGCCGGCAAGAGAAGTCCAATCAATAGGGCCATAATGACTATGACGACTAACAACTCGATCAACGTGAATCCATAACGATTTCTTGAAATGCGATGTGACTTGGTCGACTTGCTTCTCATTTGCTCGCTCCCTTCAAGAAATGCTGAAACATCGAGCATGGACGGTCAGGACTGCGATTCGCACCGTTAAAGACACTACGTTCAGTGCCTGAGTGTGGACGGCAGTCGGCAGAATTGGCTTGGCTGGCTCAACGAAAGATACCCCTGCTACATACTGACACTGAGTCTCAATTTCAACTATATAAGCGAATTGTTACTAAATCGCAAGCTTAAATTATGGTTTTCTTTCAAAATGATCAAAATCGGACTCTTACGCACCGAATTCGCTGCACACCATCAATCGGCGCATCAACTGAAATCGAATCCTAATTTTTATAGCTGCCTGTGACCGAGCTTTGGTTTCTTGAACCACGGTCAAACCGTGAAAAGCGTGCGAACTCCACTCAACGTGTTTGCGCTGCTCCGCCAGCACGTTGCGTGATCTCGATCCGACCTACACTGAAAATTTCGGCGCTCGTCAGCTCGCCACAGAAGATCATCAATACCAATGGAGCACTGCAAGGACGACCCTAAGAGCGACGATGAGAATAGTGGCAATCCTGATGCACGAAAACCACGTTTGATCCGTTCGGAAAACTATTCAGAGAGATTCCGGAACTGCTCATCCAACACGCATGTGACGTGTACAACCATTTCACGTGACTTGAAATGGCAAGCCAATATCGTACAAATCAGTCAACCAAAACATACACAGCTTGCCGTCTTACCGTTCAGGACCACCGGAATGAGCTGCAATTTCGTCAATCAGCCTTATCGCAGTCCAGCCAGTTCCTGCAACACGTGCCAATTTTCGAGACGCTCGTTATTGGCGAACGCGAGTGTCTTAGACGGGTTGCCGTCCTTGTCGAAGTGCTTGGCAAAGCGACCTTCACTGCGACAAAAATCAATAAAGTCGATCAACTCACCCGTCTTGGGATTGGTCCACCAATCGTCCTTCATGGCCGGGTTACCCTGCAACGAAAGGCGCTTCTTAATCGTATCACCTTTGTCAGGGTCGTAGACCAAAAGTGGAAACGCTCGCGTGTCCACAGCCAGTCGTGCCTGATCTGCAGCCATGTTGTCTGCCACACCGTGTTCTGGCTGACACGTTGTATAACAACTGATGACAGCCGGCCCATCGAACTCTAATGCACGTAGCACACACTTGTAGAAGTGGTTGGTGTGGGCACACGTTGTCTGAGCCACGAACGTGCGTGGGTGCATCATGGCGATCTGAGCAATTTCCTTACGGCGCTCCTGCTTGCCATCATACTGCTTGCCGTGAATGCTCATCTTGGTGTTCTGCCCGGTGTACGAGCTGGTCGACGCCTGACCGCCCGTGTTGGAATACACCTGAGTATCCAGGATGAAGGCTTTGATGTTCATGCCCGACGCCAGCATCCGCGATAGTGCTTGGAAGCCGATATCGAACATGGCGCCATCACCGCCGATGCACCAAATCGGCTTGTCCTGCCATCCCATCTGGTCCCAGCGTGTCCGGATGCCCATGGCATCAGCGGGAGCGTTCTCGA
>CAUZSN010000128.1:0-7323 GCA_963582345.1 Planctomycetota bacterium | reverse complement strand
GCAACTCGATCTCGTCACATTTTGCGAATTGACTGTGGCGAGACAAACCATTAAGCGGGATGTGACAGCGAGGAGAGAACTTATAGTCCCTCAATCGAACGCGATTCCAGTCTGCTTCGAAATTTCTCGCAGGTCATCAGTCACCGCCTGAACGAGCGGAATTCCTTTCGTGCTGCGAATGCGTTCCGGATCGCCAGGAATCAGAGGACCGTTAGTTCCCGGCGCCGGCTTTGTGGCACGGAATGTTCGGATCCAATCATCGACTTGGCGTTTGAATTCATCCGGATCAGTAAAAGCGTCGACACGCATAGCTCCGAAAAAGTGGCCTAGCCCGATTCCGACTTGCCGTGCCGGTTCGGGGTGGCCTAGGGTGAACGGATGTGTGAACGGTCCCCAGTTGGCCCCGCTGAGCGGACCGCATAGAATGTCAATCATCGCACCCAAACAATACCCTTTGTGTCCGCCTCGTTCGCGATCCGATCCCAGTGGTAACATAGCACCGCCGTCAATCATTCCGTTTGGGTTGTTGGTCGAAATTCCGTCAATGTCGATGGCCCAACCGTCCGGAATCGGCTGATTTTTGCGCACAGCCATTTCAAGTTTTCCGAATGCGGCCGCCGACGAGGCCATGTCGATCACAATCGGAGGCTCGTCACAACCCAAAAACGCGATAGCGATCGGATTGGTACCGAGCATGCGTTCGGCACCCCACAGCGGTGCAACGATGCGAGTTGAGTTGGTCAATGCCAAACCAATCTGCTCTCGTTGAAGCGCTTCTAACACGTAATAACCGGAAATGCCATAATGGTTGCTGCCGTGAACCGCCACCCAACCAGTGCCAACATCGTCGGCTTTGTCCATAGCGATTCTATTTGCCTTGGGGCCGACCACCAGCCCCAATCCGTTGTCACCGTCAACAGTTGCCGTGCTGGCGGTTTCTCGGAGGATGGTGATGTTTGGCTTCGGATTGATTCTCCCGGCGGAGAGCATACTACAATACGACTGCAGTCGTGCGATGCCGTGCGAATCGATTCCGCGCAAATCGCCCAAGGCCAAAACGTGCGCTGCCTGCTGAGCCTCGTCTGCAGGTACGCCATAGTATTGGAAGACCCGTACACAAAATTCCGTCAGGCGTTCGACTGGATAATTGTGCGTTTCGACCTGGGTCATGTTTGGAAAATTCTGAAACTTGAAAGTGTCGAATCGTAGGTCAGAATTCCAAGTTCGAGAGTCTACGGTAATACGTCAACTGTACTCGCAAAAACACCACCGTTTGCATGGCGCCGGCGTTTAATTATAAGAATCGCGTTGCAAGTTTTTCGACGATCAAGCGACCAACGTTTAACGACGCAGTCGCCGCGGGTGAAGGAGCATTGCCAATGTTGATGATATTATCACTCTCCTGAACCAGAAAATCGTCGAGTAGTTCTCCATCGCGACCGAGAGCCTGGGCCCGAACGCCAGCTGGAGCGGATTTCAGGTGTTCGCTGCGGATCTCAGGCAATAATCTCTGTAAGGCCTTGACAAATGACTCTTTGCAGAATGATCGCCACATTTCCCTGCAACCGATCCGCCAGTGCTTGGCCGCCATACGGATGAAGCCGCAATATGTCAGCGATTCAAACAAGTCGATCATATTGATATCGCGTTTGCGATATCCTTCTCGGGAGAATGCCAAGACGGCATTTGGACCGCATTCAACGCCGCCATGGATCATCTTAGTGAAATGTGCGCCCAGAAATGGAAATTTTGGATCTGGGACGGGATAGATCAGTGTCCGACACAGATATTCGAATTCTGGTTTTAGCTTGTAGTACTCGCCTCGGAATGGGACAATCTTTGCTTCCGGTCTTTGTCCGCTCAACCGCATGACTCGGTCACAGTGCAGTCCAGCGCAATTGACGACGCAATCTGCTTCTACATCTCCAACTGCGGTCTGGACGACGACGCGTTTGTCCTGGTGCTGCATTCCTTTGACCTTGGCACCGGTGAGAATCGTTCCACCAGCCTCTCGAATACGTTCGGCCATACGAATGCAGACCTGCTTAAAGTCGACGATGCCCGCTTCTGGCACGTGGATGGCCTGGACACCTACTGCGTGTGGCTCTAACTGCGACAACCGTTCGCGGCTGATCAATTCGCATTTAATGCCATTGGCCTGCCCGCGTTCAAAAATGCGTGTCAGGTTCAGAAGTTCCGAGTCATCGACCGCGACGATGACTTTTCCGCACAGCTCGAAAGGAATCCCTTCTTGCTGGCAGAATTCCTGCATGGCCAATTTACCTTCTCGACAATTAACGGCCCGCAACGAGCCCGGTTTGTAATAAATTCCGGAATGCAAAACGCCCGAATTATGCCCCGTTTGATGATAGGCCAATTGGGACTCTTTTTCCAAAACGATGACCTGATGACTCGGAAATCGTTCCTGAAATCGGTACGCGGTGGCTAATCCAACAATTCCACCGCCAATGATGGCCACATCTGTGTGCTCGATGGTCCTAGTGCTGAAGCCAAAGCTCTTCATGTTCCCTCAATCCGCACTTCTGTGCCATTCGACACAGATTTCAATGGCCCGACGTCGTCCACCACACAGCCAATCGGGTTGACCGGACTAGCGGCCAGTATCCCAGTTCGCCCATCTGCATGTCAGCCCGCGCGTCGTCTGAAAGTTGCTGTTCGACCGGAATGGAAAAATAGATTTCGTCTCCCCAAGTGTTTGCTGATGCCTGAATCAGCAATGCCTTAAGAATAGTTTCCGCCGAAGACGAGTCATTCAAATCCGCATTAACTGAAACTGTGCCAGCGATAATGCGAATGGAATGTGTCATTAATAGACTCTGTAGTTCGCAAGAAATCGTGCTCCAACCTCATATTAGTACGCCATTAGACCAATAGCTTGGCTTCCCACATAAAACAACTGATCTTGTGGCAACTCATCAGCCACAGCTATTATCAACCGCCAATTCTGGGGACTCATTCTCCATCAAGTGAACGCAAGGGGCAATGGCCTGGTCTCATGTTAAAACGGATTTTACCCCAGCGTTTTCTCGATATGGATGCCTACCGCATCTGCCTAATTAAACCTAGCGCGCTCGGGGATGTTGTACAGTCGCTGCCGCTGTTGCCTGTATTGTGTGAGCGTTTTCCCAATGCACGAATTTCCTGGGTGATCAATCGTGAATTCGCGACACTTCTTGAGCGACATCCGCATCTAGACGACATTATTCCTTTCGATCGACGTGGCTCCTGGATCAGTTGGTTCCGATTACGAAACGAACTGCGACAGCGACGATTCGACCTGGCCATCGATCTGCAAGGCTTGCTGCGGACGGGGTTGATGACAGCGGCTACCAATGCGGCGGTTCGCATCGGCTTGGAAACGGCGCGTGAGGGAGCCCATCTGGCCTGTCACTACACTATTCCAAACACTGGCCGACAAGTTTCCGCCCATCAGCGATACCAGCGAGTCGCCCAAGCGTTTGGTGTAGATGACATTCCGTTGCAAACGCTGATCGCGACCAGCCGAAAGGACCGCGAGTGGACTGAACTGCAACTTGCCAAACTGCGTCGTCCGGTGCTGGCGATTCATCCGGGAGCACGCTGGATCACGAAACGTTGGCCAGTCCAAAAGTTCGCGGACGTAGCCAAAAATGCAATACGATCTTACGGTGCATCCGTTGTGCTCGTCGGCAGTCAATCCGAACTCTCTGACTCTATGAAATTGCAAGACTTACTGAAGCGCGATGATCCCACTGAAACGCTGCGGAACCTGACTGGCCAGACGACACTCAAGCAATTAGCGAGCCTATTGGGCCAGTGTGACGTGTTGCTGACAAACGATTCCGGACCAATGCATTTGGCTGCGGGCCTAGGAACTCCAGTCCTAGGAGTTTTTACATGCACGAGTCCAATCCTCTCGGGCCCAATCGGAGGACAACACGAATTGGTGGCAACAGATGTCTGCTGCGCTGCGAGTTATAAGAAATACTGCCCGCACCAAGGTGTCCACCATTTGGCCTGCATGCAGCAATTGTCGATTGACCGCGTGTGTTCGGCACTACAACGTCTGCTTGAGAAGAATCGCGCCGCAACGCGCCTGGCATGAATCGCAGTGCTGCCTCAACTCTGAGCAACGCTATGCTGCACGCGGTCGTTCATTCCACAAATTTTTCTCTTGACGCGAGTTACGCACCGAGTAGACTTTGCATTACAAAGTCACTGGACAGGGCCTCGTGGAGCCGTGCGTAGCACTCTCGCCCTGGACGATGTTTGCCATCAGATAATTCTTAGTTGCCCTAGTTCTTTACTTCATGTTGGAACATTCCAGTGAGCGAGATTGAAGAAGTAGCCACGATATCCCAAGCGCAATCGAACGATGAGACTGTCGGCCGATTTGCATATGTTGGCCTGGAACGTGCTATCCACGAAAAGGCGAGATTGGGTCTCCTGACCTCGCTAATATCACATCCTAGCGGTTTGCTGTTCAATGATTTGAAAGAACTCTGTGCGTTAACTGACGGCAACCTGAGCCGACATCTGAAAGTACTGCAAGAGGCAGGCCTGGTCGAGGTCTGGAAAGGATTCAATCAAAACCGGCCGCAGACGCTGTGCCGGGTCACTGTGAACGGTCGACGGCGTTTTCTCGAATACCTAAGCGTGTTGGAAAAAGTGGTCGCGGACGCAGCCGAAGCAGCTGAGTTATCGGCTCCGTAAATTCTGTTAGTCCAACCGGTTAAAAGTTTCTCACCGGGCTAACGAGACGCCAGGTTTCTCTAGAAGGACACTCCGTACTACATCGCCTTATCCTTAAAATTGCTAATTGCTGAATAATACTTTGCCTTGCCAAGAATACGCCAGCACTAAGTATTGGTCACAAATGTGATTCGATCGGAGTCAACGAATGATGGAGCACAAGGAATCACTGCAGTCAATTCCACGAACACCCCTTCCGGCACATACTTGGTACGAGTGCGAAATCTCTGCTCCATAGTCCTTAGCACTCGGGTATTGGGCTCGATGCAGATGAGTGAGCCAACATTGGCAGGTCCGTTCAGTAGTTCCAGATCGGCGAGAACGGGGAAGGAGGGCACTTCCTACGTGTTGCGAGGGAATACGCGAAGAAATCGGAATGCTCAAAGGGTTACGAATATATTTCGGCGCTGGTTCAAATTCTAACCACACGACTTAGGTGGGTAAAACGGCCGTCAGGTACCACAGGACTAGCCACAACGGCGAAAAAACAGCTAGAATGGCGATTTGGATTACTTGCTATCGAATTGACGACAAGCCAATCGGGCAGATTCTCAAAACATCGATTTCACGTCCAACATGCTCATCGGCGGCGGCGTAATAATCGACAGACAGTCACACTGTTGATCACGGTTGTCAATCATGATGCCAAAACCGGAAACGCAAACTCCCGAAGTGCTTCCGGCCACGAGTATCGTCAGCGATGCACGGCTTGTAGAAGAAGCGCGCCGTGGCGATCAAAGTGCGTTTGGTGAGTTGGTGTTGAGATACGAGCAGCGACTCATCCGCGTGATTTTGCGATTTGTTCGTGAGCGAGAAACTGCAGAGGATTTAGCGCAGGAAGTTTTTTTGCGCGTGTATGAACGGTTGGACCAATTCGATGCTTCGCGGCGATTTGGACCGTGGTTATTCCGAATTGGAGTCAACCAAACGTTGGACTACCTGCGTAAACGAAAACGTCGTATCCGCTGGTCGTTATTTAGCGAAGGTTCTACCAAGCGGTTGCCCGACCCGCCTATCTCGGATCCACGACAATCGCTGGAACTGCAACAGGAAGTTCATGCAGTGATCGAACGGATCTCTGAAAAGTACCGCACTGTTCTGGTTCTTCGTGACTTGGAGAACTTTTCGACGTCAGAGATCGCGGCCATCATGGGCCGTAAAGAAGCGACGATTCGCTGGCGTCTGGCCGAAGCACGTACTCGTTTTCAGAAACTATGGACCAAGCGGCAGGACAGAGTTGAACTGCCCGTTACAAGCGAGATTGAGACCAATGCACTGTAGGACGGCAAGATCACAAATCGCTCTGTGGATCGGACAGGACCTGAATGATGCCGCTCAGAAGCAGGTACAGCAGCACTTGGCGGATTGTCCGAACTGTTCGGATTACTGGCTGGAATTTAAAACAAGTAACGATGTGCTCCAGCAGATCCGTGATGACAGTTGTAGACCGACTCGAGACAGCATCTGGCCTGCGGTAAAAATGCGAATCGCCTATCAACTGGTTACTGTCCGAATGGCTCGCTTTAATGGTTGGCTCCCGGCGACCGTGATCGTTGCGGCATGCCTGCTTTTGGCCGTGTTTATCGATAATTCAGCACACGAATCGGCAATGGACTACCACGGCCAGCAGATCAAATTCAATCCCACCAGACTCCCACACACTCTCGAGCCCTTTTATCGTGATGAAAGTTGGCGACCGACGTTTGTGGATTCTAATGAATGGTCAACGGAACCGGATCATCATCCGATCGTTAGGGTCAAGGATTTTAGCAGCCAAAACGAATTTTAGCCCGAGTACAGCATGCCGATTTTCGAATATCAATGCGAACTGTGCGATCATCAGTTTGAGGTGTTAATCCGCGGAACTGAACTCCTGGGCTGTCCACAATGTGGATCTGTGAAGTTGGAGAAGCTGTTCAGCACGACGGCGGCCCATGTCACCGGTCATCACGTCAACTTGCCTGTCACCTCCGCCTGTCCTCCCAGCGACGCCCCACCCTGCGGACCCGGGTGCTGCCGGCTGTAGCCGGAGAGCGACATGATTACCGTTTCGACTGTGCCGCCGGCCCGACTCGCAATCGTTCTGTCTTTGTTGTTTGACCGTTTCCCCGAAGAAGAACGTGACACACTGGTTGCCGAGGTGCTCGAGCAGTCGGAGGATGACGAACTTTGTCTCGACGGCCTGCTAATGGCCCAAATCAATGACCAACCCGTTGGTGCCGCGCTATTTGTCTCACAACTCGATAGCACTGTGTTCGTCTGGCCACCTGTTGTGCCCGAGCATATCAGAATCAACGACGCCATCGATGTGGATTTGGTCACAGACGCGCTACTGCAGGACGTATGTCGACGCATCGACTCGTTAGAGGCTTGGATCGGCCAATGCCTGCTCGAACCAGATCAAACGAATGATCGCCAAACGATGACACGAAACGGATTTTGTCACTTGGCCAATTTAATTTTTATGCAGCGGCCGTTGAGTGAACGACTGCCGCCGCGGTCGAATCTTCCATACCAGACAGTGGCATTCGAATCGATGGAAAACCGTGACCAATTCGCGCAGCTCTTGAA
>CAUZSN010000127.1:0-7432 GCA_963582345.1 Planctomycetota bacterium | reverse complement strand
CGCTCGGCGAGAGGATCATCCGCATCGAACAAGCTTCGATCGGACACGGATTGCGAGGTCCGACACTTCCATCTGACACATTCGACGGCGGCCGTGCCGATACCACGTCAGGCAACGAACGCATGGTAATAGAAGAGTAGCCCAGTAAGCGATGTCAGTGTGATATCGATTACGGAAATCCATCCGAGCTTCTTGTGCAGTGGGCTATGTGCGCACAGGCCAGGCGGCGACGGCATCCGTTTCAAAGCGAGGAAAATGGTTGCCGCCCAAAACAAAGGCGTTGATCCGGCAAAGACCAGATGCACCCACAGCACCTTTTGCACGAAGTCCATCTGCTGGTCACTGAATTCCGGGTGGTTTTTCACGACGATGTTTCGCCAGCCACCGTGGACAATCTGCAGATCAATCTCGAATGCCACAATCGTGATCAATAGCACTACCCCCAATACGATCTGGATGTTGCGGTGCCAGACGAATTTCTGCGGCACTTTAACTAAATACAGGCTAAAAGCCAGTACGGGCATAACCAAGACCAAAGCGCATACGACCACATCGAGCATGAACGACGTATTGAATCCAAGGAATCCGTGAGACATTCGAACTGGTTACTTTCAAAATGACCATGCCATAACTTGTCGCACAGCCCGAAGCGTCGCATAATTTAACCGGTCGAAGGTCTGCCTACGCTAATTCAACGCGAATTGGTTGGCCCTCGGCAGAATTACCGTCGCAGACTCGACTAACTAAGGGAGCACTGACACCGGGAGCTTCCAGGAAAATCTCGTCGCCATCTTGAAATTTCCACTGTCGAGCACTATAGCTCAGTTTGCTTGTGCCAAAGAAATGCAGATGCACGTCGCCCGGCTGGCGGTGTTGCCGATACTTGAAATGGTGATCCTCTAAATTTGCCAACGAATGACACATGTGCTGTTCGCCGCTGAACAATTCTCCGCTGTCATAGATGGTTTCTCCGTCTCGCATGACTGCGCAACGCAACTTGGCTTCTTGAAAGTCGAAGTCACTGTTTAATTCAGGCCCGACCGAACATGTCCGAAGCTTTGACGGAGCCAAGTACAGATAGTTGATCTTCTCGGTCGCATGATCCGACCAGTCAATTCCCAGTGCGAATCCCAACCGACAGGGTACGCCCTGATCATCGACGATGTAACAACCAACCAGTTCTGGTTCTTCACCGCCATCTAACGCAAATGCTGGCAATTCTAGCGACTCGCCCGGTCCGCGCAAGTTTGTGCCGTTTCCTTTATAAAACCATTCGGGCACGGCACCGCGTTGACCTTCGAGCGGTTTGCCGCCTTCTAGGCCCATTTCGAACATCTTGGCCGAATCCGTCTGCGGGACCGAATGGTCAGCCGAATGCATCTGATCACGCGACTGCATCCCGCCGAAATGAGTCAACCCGGTTCCGGAAATCACCACGCGATGCGGATCTTCGTGATCCAACGGCGGGCACAAAAAAGGCCGCTCACCGTGTGGTTCAGCTGCCAACAGTTCAGTGTACAGCAAGGTTGGAGAATCCGCGTTTTGACGCAACACATCCAGAAACGAATTCAAGCGATGTCCGTCGCGCCGTGCGGCGAAGAAAATGTCATAGGTCCGCTCCAGCTCGGGCTGAAGCGCTGTCACGTCTCGCACGACGTTGCCATCTATGACTCCAACACGTCGCCCCTGTTGTGGAATCTCAAATTGAACTATGCGCATACTTGGTCTTTTCGATAGTTCGTCAAATTGGTCATGTCAGCAGTATAAAGAGGATGCTAAAGAAAATCAGCTCTTCCACAATTCAATTTCGCACTGAAAAAAACACATCCATTCTAGAATTACCTCATCAGGACAAACTGACAATTTGCTTTTTGAGTTCTTGTCTAGTGACAAAACCGCAAACACTGGCCTTGCAGGCAGTCAAGCTGGAATCGTAAACTTGCCAAACGATCATACAAAATGGGAGTTTGCTGATGCAGATCTACGGCATAATTCCTGCAAGATTGCAGTCATCCAGGTTGCCGCGGAAGCTATTGCTGGATCAAACCGGCAAGCCGTTGATCCAGCACACATGGGAAGCTGCGTGTCGCTCCCGTTTGCTGTCGGACGTCGTCGTCGCAACCGACAGCACCGAAATCGCTGAAACGGTACAGCACTTCGGTGCGAGGTGCGAAATGACCGGCTACCATCTGACTGGCACCGATCGTATTGCTGAGGTCGCACGCAAACATTGCCCGGAGGCCCGACTGCTGGTCAACATCCAGGGTGATGAACCGGAAATTGATCCGGACAACATCGATGCATTGATCCGAACTCTTGACGAACATCCTGACGCCCAAATGGCAACACTAGCCACGCCAATCTCCAACCGCGCACAGTTGGACGACCCGTCGTGCACGAAAGTCGTTTGCGCGGTTGATGGGCGAGCGTTGTATTTCAGTCGTTGTCCAATTCCTCATTGTCGCGATCGGGATCCGAACGATCTGTTACAAAGGGCGGAACAATCATCAATCGACTCACCGTGGCTGTTGCATTTGGGAATCTACGCTTATCGACGTGACTTTCTGTTGAAATTGACCGAATTACCACCATCTCCGCTGGAACAGTTGGAAAAACTGGAGCAATTGCGCAGCCTGGAGACAGGTGCGTCGATTCAAGTGGCCATGGTCCAACACTGTTCAGTTGGCATCGACACGCCAGATGACTATGCTCGGTTTGTCGCGAGATACCGCAGTTGGGCGGCGTAAAGCTTGTCATTTAAAATTGCGCACTATCAATAACACTTTAGCCCTCTGGCGAAAACCCTTAGGACGGCCTACTTCACTTAGCTGAAGTGTTACGAATTGCACATTGGGAACGACTTACAAACTACAGGCTCCTGACCTGGGACATGACCAAGCATATTTTCGTAACGGGCGGCGTCGTTAGTTCCTTGGGAAAAGGGCTCACGTCCGCCTCAATTGGGTTGTTGCTAGAACACCATGGACTCAACGTGCGGATGCAGAAATTGGATCCGTACATTAACGTCGATCCAGGCACAATGAGTCCTTACCAGCACGGAGAGGTGTACGTGCTGGATGACGGGTCTGAAACCGACTTGGACCTAGGCCATTACGAACGATTCACCAACAGCCCGTTGTCGCGTCAGTCCAACTACACAACTGGACAAATTTACATGAGTGTTATTGAGAAGGAGCGGCGAGGCGAATACCTGGGAAAAACTGTTCAGGTAGTACCACATATCACGAACGAGATTAAGCAGGCGATCCGCGGATTGGCGGGCCCCGACGTGGACCTGGTGATTACTGAACTGGGCGGAACGGTGGGCGACATCGAAGGTCAGCCTTTCCTGGAAGCGATCCGGCAAATCCCACTCGAAATCGGAAAGGAAAACTGTCTGTTCATTCATCTAACGTTGGCACCGTATCTGAAAGCGGCGCGAGAATTAAAGACAAAGCCGTCTCAGCACAGCGTCGGCCAACTGCGGCAAATTGGTATTCAGCCCGACATCTTGATTGTCCGCACTGAACGGTCATTGGGACAGGAAAACATCGAGAAAATCGCTTTGTTCTGCAACGTCGAGAAATTAGCCGTGATCGAGGAGATCGACAAGGAGTTTTCGATCTATGAAGTGCCACTGGGATTGCTCGATCACAATTTGGATCAATTGATCTTGAATAAACTCGGATTGGAAGCTGGTCCTCTGGACATGGGCGACTGGCGGGAAATGATGCGAAGACTACGGAATCCCGAACACGAAATCACGATCGCAGTCGTCGGCAAGTACATCGAGCATAAAGATGCGTACAAGTCGATCTACGAAGCGTTGGACCATGCGGGCATTGCCCGTGCAGCCCGCGTGTTAATTAAACGCGTCGAGGCTGAGGACCTGAGCGAGCATGGTCCCGAGCTGCTGTTGAGTGGTGTCGATGGAATCCTGGTGCCGGGTGGATTCGGAATGCGAGGCATCGAAGGCAAAGTGGAAGCTGTCAACTATGCGCGTGAAAGTCAAATCCCATACTTCGGCATTTGTTTGGGAATGCAATGCGCCGTCATTGAATTTGCACGAAACATGCTTGATTGCGATAATGCCAACAGCACCGAATTCGCGCCCAATACCAAGCACCCCGTGATCTGTATACTCGAAGATCAGAAGAAGATCTCTCAAAAGGGTGGAACCATGCGACTTGGTGCACACCCGTGCAAGATCAAACAAGGTTCGCGGGCAAATCAATGCTACGCAACGGTGGAAATTTTTGAACGGCATCGGCATCGCTATGAATTCAACCCAGAATATCGTGATCAGTTCGCGTTGGCCGGCATGTTGGCCACCGGCACATCCCCCGACGGAAATTTTGTGGAAATTGTCGAACTTCCCAGTCATCCGTGGTTCGTTGCCGTCCAGTTTCATCCAGAATTCAAATCGAAGCCCGCTTCACCGCACCCACTATTTCGAGGCTTTGTCGAGGCATCGCTGAGACGCCATGACGAGCGCATGAGCATGTCTATTTGATGGTGTTGACGTCTGATGTCTCACATTCAAAGATTGACGGCGGCGTTGAAGCGAGTTGATTCCCGATGCGGTTTTCAGTCGACAATGCTATGCACTTCGGACTGTTGAACATTAACAAACCTGGTGGAATAACATCCAGACAAGTGGTCGATCACGTCGCTAAACTCGTGAAACCTGACAAGACTGGACATTCCGGAACCCTGGATCCGCTGGCGACTGGCGTGCTAGTTGTTTGCATTGGGCGGGCGACGCGTCTGACTCCTTACATCCAGGATCAGTTGAAAGCATATGTCGCCCAGTTCTTGCTGGGCCGTCGCAGCAACACGAACGACGTCACCGGAGACGTCGTCGAGGTCGCCCAGAGATTGCCAGTCACTCGTCATATGATTGAAGAGTTGATCCCGCGCTTCGTGGGTCGAATCAATCAAGTGCCGCCTCAGTTCTCGGCGGTGCACGTCGATGGGCAGCGCGCTTACAAATTAGCCCGTCACGGCGAGCAAGTCCAATTGCGACCGAAAATGGTCGAAATCCACCGAATTGTTCTGAAGAAGTTCAACTATCCAGAAATCGAATTGGAAATTGAATGCGGTTCCGGAACATACATTCGATCTATCGGACGTGACCTGGGCGAACTGTTAGGCTGTGGTGCGGTGATGAGTGAACTGATGCGATCTCGGATCGGTCCGTTTACACTGGATACGGCAGTTGAGTTGAGCGATTTGAACGAAGAGTCTTTGACAAGTCAGCTTCTGCCGACGGTGATGGCCGTAGATCACTTCCGGAAACAGATTTGCACTGAGAATGAACTCAATGCAGTTCGATGCGGCCGACCAATTGCTTTTCAGCAGCCATCAGTCGACGATTGGAGGAAGGCTAAGCCTGAAATGACTGCTGGCGAGCAACCGATGGATCACGAGGGTTTAGTTGCTCTCCTAACCTGCGATGGTCAACTAGCAGCGTTGGCACAGATTCAGAACCACGGCCGAATACTAGCACCAAAACAGGTGTTTGTTTGTTGAAGTGATGGGGCGATGTTAATGAATAGCCTGTGCCGCCAAACCTACAATGGCACCTGGACGAAATCATCGACCGTGCATCACAATTTTCTAACGTTACCATTGTTCAATGACGGTGACTGCTGATATATAGCACCAGGGGCACCCGGCACTGACCAATCCGCCGCAATGCTTCACCACATTTGAACATCAGAGTTAAAAGATGTCAAATTCCGAGTTATCCGCTGTGAGGAAACACGGCTAAAAGGATTACTGGCCTTGGTATTGGCCGGCGGCAAAGGAGTTCGTCTAGAACCGTGAGCACGGGTTTCGGGTCATCGAGTTCGAAATCGTCGTCATCGGTAATAATGACGGATTCGAGAACATCGCAGACGCATGCTTTGCCGACTCGTTTTCGAGTGAACCAGATGAGTTCCCTAACAATAGTCTTCACGCATGAAAATCCCGGAAGCAGCAGGTCCCAGGGGGGCGAGGGACTCTAGCCACTTCCGGGCGGCGATTGGACCATATTCGGTGAGAAAAAATAAGGTTTTCACGAATTCGAGTCAAGCCGAAATTCTCCATGTCGAACAAGCAGAAATGAGCACACTTTAGGAAATTTAGGCAACAAAGACACACCGTTCAGAGGGTCTCCAAACTTAGAATAATCCAAGACGATCAATGAGGGTTGCGCGTTGAATTTTTATCTACTCGACAAACTATAATTCTCTGAATGACCCAACACCAAACGAACTGCCATGGACTTTGATAATCGACTGCAACGAGCAATCGAGCGCGGACAGCAAATTCGCGATGGTAAATTGCGCAAGCGGTCTGAGCAGCAGGTGAGTGAAGAGGAGCTCAAAAACCTTCATTCGAAGTGCAAACTGGAGTTGTCAGAGCACATTGAAAGCTGTTTGAGAAAACTCAGCGATCATTTTCTTGGTTTTCAATTCCAATCAATCCTTGCTGAGGATGGTTGGGGGGCGAAAGTCAGTCGGGACGACATCGGCGCTTCGACAAGGCGAAGTCGCGAGAACTATTACAGCCGATTGGAAATGGTCATTCGGCCATTTAGCCCATCACATATTGTCGAACTGACGGCCAAGGCAACAACCCGTAACAAAGAAACCTTCAATCGCTCGCACTTCCAATTTCTGTCGCAGGCTGACCTAGATTCGTTCTGCGAACTGATCGACTTGTGGGTACTGGAGTTTGCAGAACAATACTCGGCACGGACATGAACAATCAGGACGAAGAATTCCGGCGATAACCTACTTTCGCGCTGGTGGGCACTATCATCGGCCCCGGGAGCTTAACTGTCGTGTTCGGAATGGGAACGAGTGTCTCTCACCGGGTAAAGTCACCGGAAAGTGGCAGACACGCCAAATCATCAGGATCGTTAAATCGCGATGAACCGCACTTGTCTGCCGAAATAGTTATTAGTTAACCAGACGGCTTCGATGTCAAAACACAAAGGACAAATAAAGTAGCAGCTGAGTGTCACTTAATTTCAAAAACTCTTGGAGTGACAAGTTAACAACTTGTCGAATGACGTAAGCCAAGAATCAAAGTGGCCAAGCATTTCCCCGTTAGTACTGGTCAGCTTAGACGGTTACCCGCCTTACACATCCAGCCTATCAACCTGGTCGTCTTCCAGGGGGGTTTAGGACGATGGTCCAACGAAACCTAATCTTGGGAGAGGCTTCGCGCTTAGATGCATTCAGCGCTTATCCTGACCGGACTTAGCTACCCTGCGATGCCACGAGCGTGACAACAGGAACACCAGAGGTCCGTCCCTCTAAATCCTCTCGTACTAAAGAGAAAACCCCTCAAGTTTCGTACGCCCACGGCAGATAGGGACCAACCTGTCTCACGACGGTTTAAACCCAGCTCACGTACCACTTTAATCGGCGAACAGCCG
>CAUZSN010000126.1:0-7592 GCA_963582345.1 Planctomycetota bacterium | reverse complement strand
TCGCGGCACGACAATTCTTTGGAGCGAATTCGCTTGGCTAAGTCCGTCGCTGTCAAAAAGCAAATTTCGGAAGACGACACCGCTTGTTCCTTCCAACCGCGTACATTCACAAGGTTCGTATGATTCGCCGGCTCTTGGCGCGCTCAAACTGCATGAGTGCTGACATAATACCACGATCAGAGAAACGTTGTCGATCCAAACTGTAGGTCCCCTTCAAGCTTTCCGTATAGATCTTTCAGTTGTTTTCGGTATTCTTTGGCGGCACACCGATGGTCGTCTTCGCGAAAGGCCACTCGTTGGCCTTATACGCGATCTTCAATTCAGGCGTGTCAAATCGGCGGTTGCCTTTCGCCAAGCTGTGCATTGCTCGATCCAAAGCTCCAGTCGTGAGCAATGTGCGTTCGACGGGATATGCTGGCTTGCCGGTGTGCACCATGTGTTCAATGGCGGCGAGAAGATAGCTGAAGTGCCCGTACGGTCGGCCGTCTTCGCGCATATACGCAAAGGCGACTGGTTCCTCCTGGCCTTTCAATTTGACCGCACATCCAAAGCTGTGGCCTAACGAACTAGACATGGTGATGGTTGCTCGCAAGCCGTCTTCATACTCAACCAGATAGAACGGTGATTTGTCGCCGACGCGAGCTTCCAGCGTTCCTTTGACGGAATACGGTTGCACGGCCATGGCGGCCAGCAGCAAGTCGCGCGACCACCGACCTTCCTTCTCGGCTCTCCAGATTTCTTCGCCTCGAACGGCTTGGACCGATTTGATTCCGGTCTCACCACCTTTGCGGCGTTCGGCGATGCACTGCATGCCTTCTAACGCATGAAACCCGTACGACTCATTTCCGCCGTAGCCCAACCCAACCACTTCTTCGATCTCGCAATCGAGCGGAACAGTGATCGACGGTTTGCGCCACATCACCGGCACGGACGAACCAGCCATGAATGGAATCTTCATTCGTGTGGCCGTGTCGTACATATGTTTAGCGTCTTTCCAGTTGTAGGACAAGTGCTTGTCGCTGAAGACGGGCACAACCTTTTCATGTTTCTTGAACGTGGCGATGATCGCATCGAAGAAACGCCGTCGCGGATACATCCTTTGATTGGTGTCCGGTGTGGACGCATAGTTCCCGTGCTCGCCAATGCTCAACACGCCGGCCACCGGAATCCCGCTTCCACCAACAGTCACGGCTTCCTCGATCGTGTTGAAAATCGGCAACTTGTACATTTTGGCTAAGTCGCGGCTGAGGTCACCTTTGAAAAACTGGTCGACATACAGTGACACGATTTTCAAGGCTGGCCCAGGTCCACCTTGCTGGTTGTAGCCTTCCAGGATTTTTCCCAGGATGACGTCAGCGTGCGAATTGCGGCGATAAACGGTCGCGATTCCCGCCACCGGCAAGACGGGCCGTTCGGCGCCATGCGCGACCTCAGATCCTGCAAGACTTCCCAGAACCGATAATCCTGTCCAAGCCGCCGATTGCCGCAAAAATTCGCGTCGTGAGAATTCAGTCATTCTTCTGTTGTTTCCCAATTTCTGTCCAGTCAGTAAAGCACCACAGGTTGCCGGCGTAGTCCTGGACGAACAGCATGGAGCCGTAGACTGCTGGAGCGGTCTTGATCGGTGTGCCGAGTCGATGATCCCAGACAACGTCGCCCGCGCGGTTGATGGCGCGGATGGATGTGTCATCGTGGCCGAAGAAGGCGTGGTCGCTTGCGACGATCGGTGTTGAGCTGCCGGCCATCGCTTGACGCCGTTCCGCTACAAAGAGATTGGACACTCATTGGCTAATGAATCACCGGCCGGCACGCGCCGCTCCGCTACCAATACTATATAATCTGGCCACGCAAAGAATACCAGGAATTTTTGTCATGATGAAAGCTCTGATTCATCAATTGCCGTTGTTGATGACGGTGTCTACAACGCTCACGGTTGCCGCCGAGCCAGAGGATTCGAACCTCTAACCTTCGGTTCCGTAGTACGCTAACCCTCGAGCGCGAAGCGTGCCGTAAAGGCTGTCTACAGCCTGAGTTATAAAATAACACTGCATTCGCAGACACACGTAAACTATCGCAATTTCTCGCGGTTACAAGTGGTAATTGGCCCTTAAAGTGGTAGAAGTGGTAACGGATTTTCCACTCCCAATGGAAGCTCTGTCGGACTCTGCGATGAGTGCCAGGTCAACACGTCGGAGTTAGAAACTCAATGTGACGCCGGTGCGAAAAGGTATCGCACACTGACAACTTCACGGCGACCTTTTCTGACGTCGCCTTACCTCGGGGATGTGATCTTCTTGCGAATCAACCAATAGTAGACAGTTGCACCTCATTGCCTTGTTGTGAGAGTTCCAGCAACGACTTGCCGAGAGCAAACTTGTACGAAGCTACATTGCGACCAAACAGTATGATTGACCGCCAGTAATTCTCCAGAGTTGGTTGAACCTCGGTGAATAAAGTCACAGGACCTCTCTGTTGCGTTTCATTCTGCTTCCGCTTCCTCCATCTCCTCTTCCGGCGATCCGGCAATCCATTCACTCGATTGTAGTTTCTCTGTAGCGGCATCGTGGAAGAACTGAAAGTCGTCAGCAGTGTTCAGAAATAGCCGCAAGCACTCTCCACTCTTGACGGGCTTCACATCATCCGGCGTGCTCAAGCCGTGCTGCCAAAACTCTATGTCGCCCTCAAACCGACCCTGCTGCCAGACGTAAGCATTCTTATTGCGTGCAGCCATGAACCACCGTCTTTTACCGTCAGAACGATACCGAAGGATTCGCTTGCGGAGATATGATTCCCGGCTGGTTTCGAGTTCCTGTTTGAAGTACGAGACGACGGCGTTGTTCGTGATACCCGACAACGCATTCTCCCAATCCTGCCATTTGACCTTGCTCGGGCCGATACGCTTTCGGCCCCGTGACACAGCCTCCTTTGCCAACTCGGGTGCCGGATACACATTTGAGCAGACGAGGTATTCGGAATTCGTCGCAGGGTCCTTCGCCACTGCGATTCGACAGCAAATGATGTCCACACCATATTGCTCGCTCAGCCATTCTGCACCAATAAGCAGAGCGTAGTCATATGCCTCAGCGATCAGAATGATACGCTGCTGTCGGTTGATGTCTTCTCGATCAACTTCCAAGAATTCCAACAGTGTTTCTTGCTGATCGTCGTCGAGGAGTTGCAGGAAGTCCTCCGGCTCCCACTGTGAGATCATTCCGGCGTAGGAAATCGCTTGGAGCATGTGAAGCTTGTGGTTTCCCCGCTTGAGTTCGACGACGATGCAGACCCCAGAGGGCTCGAACCTCTAACCTTCGGTTCCGTAGACCGATGCTCGCATGTTTATGAGGCAGATCCGGCGAGAATATTTCATTGCGCCGGGGAGAAAGTGATTTTCCAAGCACTAAGGCTGGACTACGATACACTCTTCCGCTTGCACCGTGGCCGGAATTCTCCTTGCCATCGGATCTAGCGGGGTCTCAAAACGTTGTCCTTTCCATCATTTCCAACAGTTTACCCATTTATTGAGCAAATGACCAGAACACTGCACCCGCTTCTTTATCTCTTAGCCCAGGCAACTGAAAAAGACCTGGTCATGCACATCGAATACTTGAAGGCCGAAAACCGGATCTTGCGTAGCAAGCTACCCAAGCGGATCACCGTTACGACGGCCGAACGCGCCAGACTTGTCAAACTGGGCGTACGCCTCGGTTCGGCGATCAAAGAGTTGATCAGTATCGTTCACCCACGCACTTTCGCCCGCTGGGCCAGTGGCAATACGACCAAGAACAAGCTACGCAAGCCGGGCCGGCCACGCAAGCCAGAAGAAATCCGGCAATTGATACTGCAAATGGCCAAGGACAATGCCTGGGGTAGCAAGCGCATCCTCGGCGAATTGAAAAAGCTGCGTATTCGCGACATATCGCGCTCGACCATAGCTCGTATTCTTAAGGACAACGGTTTCGAGCCAGCACCGAAACGTGGCGATGGAACCTGGCGAGATTTCGTCCAGCGACACATCAGGACGCTTTGGGCGTGTGACTTTTTCACCATAAAGGTTTGGACGGCTCGAGGTCTGGTTGAGTATTACGTGTTGTTTTTCATCCATATCGAAAGTAGGTGTGTGCATGTGGCTGGCATGACGGCCAATCCCAACGGATTCTGGATGGCCCAGCAAGCTCGCAACTTATGCATGTTTTTCCAAGATCAGGGAGAGCGGCGTCCCACCCACATTATTCGCGATCGCGACACGAAATTCACAAGCCAGTTCTGCGATATCCTTGCCACGGAAGATATTGAGTTTCGTAAGATACCACCCCGCTCTCCAGACTTAAATCCGTTCGCCGAAGCTTGGGTGCAGCGCATTAAGCACGAATGCCTGAATCATTTCACAGTGTTCGGCGAACGACATCTGCGATATCTTATCCGTGAGTGGGTCGATTACTATCATCGGTTTCGGCCCCACCAAGGTCTGGGAAACGTACTGATCACGTCTCCGTTGCCCTCGCCGGAACCGCTGTCGAATTTTCGCTCCGAAAAGTTAGTGTGCCACGAGCAACTTGGCGGGCTGCTGAAGCATTACGAGCGTAAGGCAGCGTGATAGGCGTTAAGCGGCTATTTGGGCGTTAACTCCCTGCCTCAGTAAATTCTCGTGCGATCGTAAACGCTTTCGGCCAGCAAGTGCGTGTTCTCACCTTGAACAGCTGTCCCTAGCAAAATCTCCGTCCCCAATTCCTGGCAAGGATTTACGTCATTTGCAGCGGCACCGTCGTAGCAGCTAAAATATCCGATTTGATGGGTTTGTGGGGAGTCCCTCATGGGTGTCTGGAAGATGATCGTGTGGTTTCTGCGGACATTGGTTCTGCCAAAGTATCGCTTGGCGCTGGAGAATCTAGCTTTGTGCCAGCAGCTGGCTGTATGCAACCGATCCATCAAACGGCCGAAGCTGCGTCCCCGAGACCGTGTGTTCTGGACCTGGCTGATGCGTTTGTGGCCGCAATGGAAATCGGCCCTTGTCATCGTCAAGCCAGAAACCGTGATCCGTTGGCACCGACAGGGGTTTCGCTTGTATTGGAGGTGGAAGTCCAGAGCCGGTCGTTCGGGACGGCCACGAATCGAGGAAGAAGTCCGAGACTTGATTCGCCGCATGTCGCGCGACAATCCGACCTGGGGTGCACCACGGATTCAGTCAGAACTGGGGCTTCTGGGATACGTGGTCGCCGAGAGAACGGTCGCCAAGTACATCGTGCGCACGCGAAAGCCGCCTTCCCAGACTTGGAAAACGTTTTTGGACAATCACCTGACCGAACTGGCAGCCATCAACTTCTTTACGGTGCCGACTGCGACATTCCGCCTGCTTTACTGTTTCGTGGTCCTGCGGCATGATCGACGGCAGGTGGTTCACTTCAATGTCACGGCACATCCCAGCGCAGAGTGGACGGCCCAGCAGATCGTAGAGGCCTATCCGTTTGACGAAGCTCCTCGGTATCAAATCCGCGACCGTGACGATATTTACGGAGACAAGTTCTGCAAACGGGTCAATGGCTTGGGCATTGACGAAGTTCCCATCGCTCCCCAGTCACCTTGGCAAAATCCTTATTTCAAAAGATTGATCGGCTCTATTCGCCGGGAGTGCTTGAATCACATGATTGTGCTGGGCGAGGCGCAACTAAAGCGAATCTTGACATCCTACTTCGACTACTACCATCACGCGCGGACACATCTATCGCTGGATCGTAATTCACCAATCCCGAGTGAGGCGGAGCCGCCATCGCAGGGTGACGTAATCAGCCTCCCTCAGGTCGGAGGGCTGCATCATCGTTACACACAAGCTGCCTGAAACGTGACGTCGATAGTTCCTCCGCAGCAAATTTGTGCGTGGGATACACGCGCCTACGTCAGCAAATCACCCCAACTTGCCATCGATATTACTCTCTCACGGACGGTTCTCAAACCCTCTGCAGTTACAATCACGGGATGCGACACTTCCCCGCCCTTCCGCTGGCATTAATGCTAGGGACAGGGGGTGGAAAACCTGACGCCGCCTGATAGAATAGAAATCAATTGCAAGCGCATCGTCATGGCATCGGCATGACACCAAACAAGGGACAAATAAGGGACATCCGAGGCAGCAAGCTTCAAGCGTTGCGAGGGGAGAATTAGAATTCCCCTTGTTTCTAAGAGTACCGGCGGTGGGACTCGAGCCCGCGCGAGGTAATGCCCGCTGGATTTTGAATCCAGCGCGTCTGCCAATTCCGCCACTCTGGCTTATCGTCTCAATCCCCTACTCCGAGACGAAAAACATCAATAAACCTCGATGAATATTGTGTTTTTTGATCTCGCTCCTCTCTGATTCCTCCGGATTGTCATGGCAATGCAATGACGGTGCATGTTCCTCAAACAAGGAACATTTGAGGAACATTGCGTCGGCCACTATTGTCCAGTTAGCCCCCCCTGCTCGGCAACTTCGAGGCCTCAAAATTCCCATGGCAACTCTCCGAATTGATAAACGATCAGGATTCTGGCAAATCCGCTTCTATTGGGGTGGTGAGCAACAACAGCGATCTTGCGGTACCAAACGGCGCTCCGATGCCTACCGGACCTTAGCCGCCGCCGAAGACACCATTCAATTGCTCAAGACTGGGCGCCTGGAGATGCCTTCGGACGTCGATCCGTTCGACTGGATTTTATCAGGCGGCAAGCTCCCGTCAAAGCCCGCTTCAAACGGCAAGACCCAGGACAAGCGGTTTGGAAAAATATGCGATGCGTACTACGAGGATCAGAAGCAGAAGCAGGACACGACTCTGTACGGAGAGACGGTTCACATCCGACACCTGAAAAGGCTCTTGAGCAGCTCCACGCCGATCCAGAACATCGACCTTGATGCACTCAGGAGCTACCGTCGACGACGAGCCAAACAGCGCCACCGCGGCAAACCCATCTCCGATGCAACCATCAAAAAAGAACTCGTCACATTTCGGCAAGTGTGGATATGGGCCAAGCGAAATGGTTACGTGAAAGCGACTTGCCCATTACTGGACGACAATGGTCGTTGGAAACTCCAATTTGAGAAGCCAGATGCCCAGGCGAAGTTCCAGACCTGGCATCAGATTGAACGCAAGATCCAGCGAGGTGGTCTGGATAACGACGAGATAGCCGAGCTTTGGGAAGGGCTTTTCCTCGACAACTCACAGGTTACCGAACTCCTCATTCACGTGAACTCCCATGCCATGCATCCCTTCGTTTATCCCATATTCGCCTTCGCTGCCTGACCTTCCCCCGGTGAAAAGTACCAGTGCATGTGAGAGAATCCAGCCCGGGCTTTAGCCTGGAAAGGATTTTTTTAGATGGCACAGAAACGTCATGGAGTTGACCAAATTATCCCGATGTTGCGTCGAGCCGATGTCGAACTCGGTAAGGGAAAGAAGGTTCCGGAGGTCTGCAAACGGCTGGGGATCGCTCAGCAGACGTGCTACCGCTGGCGTCAGAAGTACGGCGGGATGGCTCCGGAGATGGCCAAAGAACTGAAGGCCCTCCAGCAGGAGAACACCCGGCTGAAGAAGCTGGTGGCAGATCAGGCCCTGGACAACGCCATCTTG
>CAUZSN010000125.1:0-7628 GCA_963582345.1 Planctomycetota bacterium | reverse complement strand
TGTCTAAGATTCCGATTGTTCGGATAATCTTCGACGAACTTCCGAAGCACGTCGCGCGCTTCGTCATACCTCTGCAAATTGACTAGTGTCAGCCCCAAGTACAGTCGGCCATACGGAATCTTGACGTGTTTCGGCTGGTCCTTCAGGAATTTGTGGAACGTCTGTGCTGCCAGTGACCATCGCTTCTGCTTGTAAAACCCAATGGCTAAGTTGTAGGCATCCTGTCCTTGTTCAGCCTTGATAATTTCCGGCCCGACCACAAATTCAATCAGCCAGACGCAAAGCAAAAGCGAGACGACATTGATTGGACAGAAGTGGATTCGTGGCCTGTATCCCATTGGGGTGGCCTCACTGCACGAAAGGATCATCTCATGCCGCAGCAGCGGTCTTCACTCCTTTAAGCCGCACAGAGACACAATATAGCACCGTCTGCGACACGTATGGTAACGCTGTGTGATCGTTATCGGCAAGCGAAACTTTGGCGTGGTCTGGAGCGGCCAAAGAAACTCGACCTCAGGTTAGCGCGGGGTTTCCGGGCCAGCACAGCGAATCAGGTGGTCGTGATCGATGTACACCACGTCCTGCGTCTGATCGGTGTGTGTGAAGGGAACTGGCCAATCGGAACGGATAACTTTGTCATAATACACCGTGCACTTGTAGTGGCAATGGTGCACACGAGCCGGTCCGACCGTGGGATAGAACCGGCACTCGTCCAGTCGATCGACTATCGGTTCCACTACGATGCGGATGTTGTTTCGCTGCGTTTCCGACAGAAAAGCGAAACCACCAGCTGCCTGATCAGGGAGAGAACGAATCACCTCGTCATAACTGGGCGAATCCAGACAGAACAATGGGGCGTGCTCACCTTCCACCGGATCCAAAACTGGAACTTTTCCGTAGCGTTCTTCTTCGTGATACGCATCTTCAATTTTCTGGCTATAGTATGGACTGATTGGAATCAATGGGGTGGTCTCCCAAAATGTCGCGAGTTCGATCGCCGAGCCAGCGAATTCATACGCCATCCTAAAGCCCGGGCTGACTAGAGGGTAGCAGCCGCTGATCGCACTAGTCAGTAGGCAAGTGGCTGCCAGCGTGAAAATTCGTTTCATGAATTGTCCCATTTCTTCCCCTCCCGAGTTATCACGGCGATTACACACGTTCGATTATAGATCGAAAATCAAGCGACACTGACCTACCAGTTCTTGGGGTTCATGAACCAGAACCATTTCTGGGTTCGTGGACGGAAATTCAGGCCCCAATACCCGTCATCCCATTCCAGTTGGACCGAACGCCAACCGAGTGGAATTTGTGGATACGGATAGAATGGACCAATGTACGGCCAGGCACTGGCACTGTACTCTTTGGGATATGAAAGTTGGGAATAATTCGGATACGAGGCGTAAGACGGCCAAGCGTGTTCCGGTAGATTCGGTGTGTTGTAAACAGCATGCGACGCTACTGGAGATCCCTGCGGTTGCACCAAGGTCTTCGTAGAACTGTACGGATTCCCGCTTAATGCTAGGCGATTGTCAACAGCTTGAACACCGGGCACCTGCGAAGCAACCTTTGTGACCCACATACGTTGTTCTGGCGTCGCTACTGAACCCAATAGACTGGCCATTCCATTTTGATATTGGATTTCGATGTCGTATCCGTTCAGGCCTGCGCCACTGAGTGCTCCGGCAATTTGCTGGGCCGTCATTTGATTCTGGCTCGCCTTTTGGACTTCTTCACTGGTGAGTTCATCGTAGTCCCTTGCCGACAATTCTTCATCGTCGAAGTCGAGTTCCTCTTGAAGCGTTTCTGTTGGTCGTTCAGTGATGCCAAGACTGATAGGCGTGGCGAGAATTTGCGTGTTCAACGTAGCCGGAGCATCTTTTGGTTTCGGTTGCGAGACCGCTACCGCTGGTTTCGGTTGCGAGACCGCTACCGCATTCATGACGGTCAGCTTGTTGTCGACTTCATCGACTCCGTTGACTTTCAAGACAATTTCAGTCACCTGAGCTTTTTGTTTTTCGTCAGCGATCATCCCATTCAGCTTGGCAATTCCATTCCTGTACTCGATTCCGATATCGAAACCGCTAATTTTGGCCTTGCGCAACTCGGCCGCAACCGCTTCAGCAACTTGTTGCTTTTGGTTCATAGCCGCTTTGGTGTTTGTCATCCCCGTCACTTGCGCAATATTCGTTTTTAAAAACGACAGTGGTCCTGCCAGAACGATGCCCGGTGTTGTCGCCACAATTACCAGCGTCAAGACCCAGTTTCGATTGCTTCGCATATGAAGATCCCTCCTTAATTGATTCCTTTCATCGCACGGTCAATCCGCTGCCCGCCGGATGCTCACCAGCCGCTACGGGCGATTTTTGTGCTACCGCCGAATGGACCCAGCGGTGACCCTGCCAAACGGCACCGCGCCGTTTGCAGAATTCCGTGGGAACAGATTGGATGCACGCTTAACGCGCAGCCAACTCGCTACTCCTATAGATCGGTCGGATTACTCCTTGTGGACAAACTATTCTAGTTATTTCCAAAAAATCGGATTGGTGAATTACAGGAGGGAGATCGTCGAATAGTTCACAACAAACGTAGACGATGGGAGTTGTGGCAAATCTGCGTCAGTTTGATGGATACTTGATGAGCTGAAGAGCAGCAAGAAACCAACTGAAGGCGAGGAAGGCCAGTTCAATTCCCGGCCTCCCTTCCGTCTGAACCATACGCCAGGGGCCCTGCATTCAGTTCTATGTGTACCCAGTTATCCCAGATTGCCCACGCCGGTCTGATCAGGATCGTGCCATGCTGCCGAAGCAGTACAAATGCATCGAGTGAGCCTCGCTCTTCTCGGCTTTAACACGGTCACCCTTCTCGGCGACGGCTGGCGACGAAAGCATAAGCTAGCTGCATTAGTCACGTAACATTCACGTCAAGCCACTTTCGGATGGATCTTTGTTTGGTGGTCGAAACAACGGCGTCAGGCGAATCGTCCACGTTCAGCTTTTGGTAAACGGTTGTTCCTTCCGCTTCGTATTCCCGTTCGCTACCGAAGGACTGGCCAAGATTTACACAGCGTCTCACGGATTTCAACTCGTGATCGTTTTGCGGTTTATTCACCAGCGGCTTCCGCAACCGAGGACGCGGCAGGTCGTTCAAACAATTCCAACTCGCTTGTTCCTCCCCCACCTTGGGTTCGGACCTATTATTGCAATAAAATTAGGTTGTCTAACTTTAAAAACTCACACTAGACTATGTCGATGCCAGTTGACTTAACTGGTCCAGCACATTAGTATTCGCATCAGTGAGCGGTCGAGAAGTCTGAACCAGTGTCGTGTCAGATAAAGCCGCTGAGACAGTCTTTTTAGGAATTGGATTTAAGATGGCAGAAGGTACGATTAAGAAAGTAACGCAGAAGGGTTTTGGGTTTATTGACACTGGAACTGGTGAGGACATTTTCTTCCACTCATCGAATCTCGAAGGAGTGAGCTTCGAACAGCTCTATGAAGGGCAACGGGTGTCGTACACCGAAGGAAGTGGCCCAAAGGGACCAAGGGCGGAAAACGTCAAGCCAATCTAAACGCCGAATACACTTTGACGCAAGAAGCCGACGAAAACTCGTCGGCTTCTTGCATTGATGATGAGGCCGGCCTCGGAAACGCCCGAGTGGTCATGGCCCGATGGAATGGAAGGTACGCAGTCGTTCACTCACCAACACGAACTTAAAAATCGACGGCCTTTTGAACCAAGCCCCCTCATGAAGATTGTGGTTCGTCGGTTCCGTCATCCAAACGCGCAGGTCACGACGCACTTCATTCACGATGTGAAGCGGTTACGTTTGGAGTGATCGACTTGGATATTTTTGCCCGCCATAATCTGGGCCGCAACTTAAGTCGAAGATGTGCCAAGTGAGTCACACGTGACAATTGGTGAATACCGGGGTTTTGTTTCAGCTGAGTTTTGTATTCAAGATTGTTTCGGACGCTCCGGACTCATTCTGCACCCCGTCGTCGGACTTCAAGCAGATACATCACCATCACGTGCTGGTCTTGCAGCGTGAAATGGTACGCGTCGGAATTTTTCTCGACACACTGGATCTGCTCGATATTTTCCAGGAAGACGGAGCTAAAATTGTACAGATTAAAATCGATGACCCGAGACTCGAGGCCAGATTTTTGGAAAAGTTTAGAGGTCTGAACCTGACTGAGAAGGGACGTCTGCATGATGTAGGCAACGCCACCCTCTTCCAACATACGTGGCAATAATCCAATGAGGTGGTCAAAAAGATTGCGTCCCCAGTAATCGACTGGACGGTGGCCGCTCAAATTGCCAACTGGGTCGGTCGGCATCTGATAGAGACTTGCGACAACGACATCGAACAGATTTTCGGTCTCGAACGCGTACAGGTCGACGACTTCACCGTGTATGCGATCGGCAACACCGTTACGGAAGGCGTTGGTTAGAGTATTTGCGACTGCTTCCTTCTGAACATCGATAGCAGTTACATCCTCGGCCCCGTTCAGAGCCAATTGAATGGCCAGAATGCCTGCACCGCAGCCCACATCCAGACATCGCTTGCCACGACCTGTGCCTGAGTTGTACAACATCTTCCACAACAAATAGCTTCCTTGGGTAGGAACGAAAACTTCTCGCTCGCATACGAGCTCTGGCAGCGCCATTGGGTACATGGTACGTCCTTGCTCGTCGACCCAATCCTCCACTTCACCTTCTACGGCCGGTTCGTACAACTGATCGATTCGCTGCCGTGCCGCTTCGGAGAAATCGCTGCGACCGTCGCCCACCAGCGCATTGGGCTTCGTTCCTGCCAGTGCCCGAACCAGGGCCCGAATGTGATCGGAACCGACTCCACAACATCCGCCAAGGATCTGGGCGCCTTCGCCCCTCCAGATCAAAGCGACGTCCGCGTAGTCACTCGGTGTGATACTTTTATCAAACTTCCAGTGCGGATCGAGATACCGCCCGAGATTCGGATAGGCGCCAAGCGGCAAGTCGGTGAAATCGCGGAGCCATGGGATCATTCCTGACACCATTGCCATGGGCAGACAGTTGACAAGAACAGCCGCAGCGCCCATCTGTTCCAGGTCCTGCGTCAGACGTCCAAAGTAGTCTCCCTCCGGACCTCCCCATAACTGGCCATGGATACCGCAAACTCCGTGTCGACAACGACGAAAGCTGAGCCACACAGGGATGCCACTCTCAATGAGCATTTCGATCGCGGCTTTGGTCCGGTTGTCGGACACCATCGAGAGCGTCTCGAACAATACCAGATCGGGCCGCGTGTCTTCGAACACCCGCAAGAGAAGACGCACCGTGCCCAATTGCTGCTCGGTAATTATGTCGCCCCCAATGCTGAAAGCGACGGCACAGTGTTCCGTCTTGCCACAGCTCTCGATCGCGTCGCGTGCGAGCAACACGCCGTTGCGGGCCATATCCATCCAATGTGTGGGACGATTACCCTGATTCGGATGCCCACTGGAGTGGTCCGGAGCGTCCAGAATTGCGTAAGTATCAGTCGTCACGATATCACAACCTGCATCGGCATATTGTTTGTGAACGTTGACGACTGCATGGGACGCAAGAGCAATTGCTTCGAAGCCCCAATGACTCGTGTCGCTGAGCCGGAAATCTCGCACGCCTTGCCGTTGCAACTCGGTGCCGATTCCTCCATCAAGGACGACACACTGCTGACTGGCCAGTTTGTCCAGTACTCTTTCGTAGGCGTTGCCAAACTGCTGGCCCATGGTCTCCACCAACCGGTACGAGCTGTCTACGCACTAAAAGTCATAGTCAAATTCACGAAGTTCTACGCGCTGGGAGCTTTGATGCTCGAGATGCCACTGTACCCCAGCTTACTATATGTTCTGCCTGTTAGAAAGTTCGGCCCCGCTGTGACTGCCCTACCATCCAACTCTATAGCTTCAACTTCCTCTGCCGTTTTGGCACTGTGGGCGAAACCAGCTTGACGATCCGAATCTGGTAGTGACCGGTTTCGATCGTCTGGCCTTGTCGCAGGCGTTGCTCGACCTGTTGGCCGATTGGGTAGTGTCTCCTGAGTTCTGACAGCACATCGTTAATGGACTCGCTATAGAAACGACGACGGCCGTCCACCGATGTATTTACGAAGGTCAGGTAATTCATCGGTAGCATCTCTTTTCGGACCTTGGCTCGATTTCGGTGAGGAAGTATGGTGCGGACTCAATTCCACATTGAATTTGGTCGTGTTATACGCCTCTTCAATACAGTCTTATAGCACGGTAGCCTGATTGATCAATTGCTACGCTCGGTCATCGAATTTCTGTGCGGCCTCGCTGATCTTGAGATAAACCACGTTTCCATTGCAATCGAAGATCTTGGCGCCGGTGACCTCGATGCCTGCTAGAACCATTTCGCATCCGTAGAGGTAAGCGATCGAGTCACCGAGATCGTAGCCTACGAAGTCGTAAAAGACATGGGCCTTATACTTGCGGCCATTCAACAGATCCGAGGCCAGACTGTTGGCGCGTGCTGACATTGCAGGAGCCTTGTTGCAGTGACACATTTGCAAAGTGTGCTCCTGCACAAACCGTTCACTCCACCTGTGTCCATTAGAGTGCGGCATTTGGCAAGCGGTTTTCGTGCCACACGCGCATCTTGTTGAACATATGGACTTCGTTGTGGGCATCATCCGCAAAACGCGGCGATTTTTGTATCGCTTTCCTCACGATTGTGGTTGATTCAAAATAAAGACGTCACAGTTTAGTTCGCGGTCTTCTTTGTGCCGGCTTTACCACCGTTGAGCGTGTCCAAATCAGTCCCTCTGTAATCGCCGGGAGCAGGTTCTAAATCGTTCCCCTCAACAGAGACAATATTCTTAAATGGAATCACGTGTGGCTCAGTCTCAGTGGTCCTTTTGTGATCGACAGAGGCTGTCTCCGTAACATTCATCGACTGTATGTCACTCGGTGATGGATTGACAGCGATTACAGATGGATTGTCCGACTGCCGCCTCAACTGAGCATTGTAGAACTCTTGATAAACCGTGGAGGTTGCGAGCAAAGTCTGATGTGGACCATCAGCGACCACTCTTCCGTTGACCATCAGGACAATCCGTGTCGCAAAATTGAGCACGCCACGATTGAGCGAGTGTGTGATTAGAAAAGTTGTGCGGCCTTTCACGAATTTTCCCAGGACCTCCTGAATCTCGGATTCGCTTTGAGCGTCAATGGCCGATGTCGCTTCGTCGAGGATCAGGATGGCTGGGTCGCGAACAATTGCACGAGCTAAAGCGATACGTTGACGCTGTCCTCCGGAAAGCAATTGACCATTCGCACCAACACGAAAGTCGAAACCATTCGGAAGTTGTTCGGCAAATTGAGTCACATGGGCTTTGCGAGCGGCAGCTTCTAATTCAGCGGGAGTCGCATCTGGGCTTCCATAGCGAATGTTTTCGTAAATTGTATCGTCAACCAAGAGGGTTTCCTGAGTGACGACACCAATTTGGTTGCGCAGATCACGCAGACGAACTCGGCGAATGTCGATACCGTCCAGCAGCACGGCACCGTGATCGGGATCGAAGAAGCGGGGCAACAGATTGACAAGTGTCGTCTTTCCTGACCCGTTTTCGCCGACAATTGCGACAA
>CAUZSN010000124.1:0-7667 GCA_963582345.1 Planctomycetota bacterium | reverse complement strand
ATTGTATTCAAAGTCCCAGATTGCTTTCAAGATCGCAATGGACCCTATTCCACGGTTACGCTCTTGGCCAGATTGCGCGGTTTGTCGACATCACAACCGCGCAGCACGGCAATATGGTAGGAGAGTAGCTGGAGGGGGATGATGTTGAGGATGGGCTGCAGGATTTCGTCCACGTGTGGCACTTCGATGGTGTCGTCCGCAATCTCACGGACCCGCGTATCGCCTTCACCCACGACGGCGATAACCGGTCCACCACGAGCCTTAATTTCTTCTAGATTGGACATCACTTTGTCGTAGACGAAACCTTTTGGGACCAGGAAGACGCTGGGGGTGCTGCTGTCGACGAGCGCGATCGGCCCATGCTTCATTTCAGCGGCCGGGTAGCCTTCTGCGTGGATGTAACTGATCTCTTTGAGTTTCAAAGCCCCTTCGAGCGCCGTGGGGAAATTGTATTGGCGACCGAGGTAGAGAAAGTTGGTGCAGTGGCCGTATTTTTGCGCGATCCGTTGAACTTTGTCATCGCAGCCCAGCGCCTGTTCGACCTTGTTTGGCAAGTCGCGCAGCGCCTCGATGATGTTTCGCCCTTCAGAATAGCTCAAATGCCGTAAGCGACCAAAATGGACAGCCAGCATCGCCAACACGACACACTGTGACGTGTATGCCTTGGTCGACGCGACGCCCACCTCCGGTCCGGCGTGCAAATACACGCCACCATCCGCCTCCTGAGCGATCGTGCTGCCGACGACGTTGCAAAGCGCCAGCGTCGGATGGCCTTTGCGTTTCACTTCTCGCTGGGCGGCTAAAGTGTCCGCCGTTTCTCCGCTCTGTGTGATCGAAAAAACAAGCGTCCCCGGATTGATCGGAGGATTTCGATACCTCAACTCACTGGCATACTCGACTTCGACTGGAATGCGCGACAATTCTTCGATGAGATACTCGCCAACCAGCGCCGCATGATAGCTCGTTCCGCAGGCTGTCAGCAGGATACGGTTGACACCGCGGAGTTCCTGTGGTGAGAGATTTAATCCGCCGAATACCGTCGTTGCGTCGTCATCATTCAATCGCCCTCGCATTGCGTTTTGCAGCGATTGCGGCTGCTCAAAAATTTCCTTAAGCATATAGTGCGGATAGTCGTTCAGCCCGGCGTCCACTTCCGAGACTGGTAGAGCCTGCACGTCGTGTTGGATTTGTCCCTGGTCACGATGGCTCACTTGCAGCGAGTCCGCCGTGATCCTGGCGACCTGATGATCGGCTAAGTAGACGATTTTTTCGGTGAATCCGGCCAACGGAGACGCGTCACTGGCCACAAAGTGTTCACCCTTGCCGATGCCGATCACCAGCGGGCTGCCCAATCGGGTCGCCAGTATCAGTTCCGGGTGGTCGCGAAAAAGGACGACCATTCCGTAAGTCCCTTGAAGCTGGCTGATCGCCGACTTGACGGCAGATTCCAGCCGCTCGACGGCGGAGCCGTTGCCGACTGCTTGATTTTCGAGGCAGCTCGCGATCAGGTGGGCGATGACTTCGCTGTCGGTCACGGATTGAAATTCGTATCCTTGCTGCTGTAGACGCTGTTTGATCAGTTGATAGTTTTCGATGACGCCGTTGTGGACGATCGTGACGGCCCCGTTTCCACTGGTATGGGGGTGCGCATTGGATTCCGTGGGAGCCCCATGCGTGGCCCAGCGCGTATGTCCGATTCCGATGCGGGTGTCTGACGATTCCGTCATCTCTGACGCCAACGCGTTGATAGGACCAACGGCACGAGTGATCGAGACATCCCCCTGCGGGCTCATGGTGGCAATGCCAGCACTGTCGTAACCCCTGTATTCCAGCCGCCGCAGGCCCTCCATCAAGTAATCGGTTGCATCCCGGTACCCAACATAACCCACGATTCCACACATGATGTTTTCTCGTCAAAATCAGCCGTTTTCCCGGTACCGCCGGCTCAATCAGGGGGAGTTCCCAATAGTTGTTTATTTTAAGCTCGATTGAGAGAATTTCGCACGAACAATGCTGGACGCAGAGCGCATCTTATCAAATATTTTCGCCGGTGGCCACGATTTGACCGTTCGTACGTATATTAAGGCCTGCGGCCGTGTGCCCCCCTTGCCATGCAGTGCACTACATGATCTGTACCCAAACGGCCAATTTGGGTATGAATTTCCAACACAATCTGTGGTCAAGGAGGACCATCATTATGGCGCTATCGTTTCAGAATATTCGGCTGTACCGGACCAGTTTCATCGTCATTCCCGCCCGTTTGGCTTCGACACGATTGCCTCGCAAGCTACTGCTGCAGGAAACTGGGAAATCGGTCATTCAACACACCTACGAAGCGGCCAAACAGGCTAGCCGACCCATCGACGTGTGTGTCGCAGCCGGAGACATGGAGTTGGCCGACCACGTGCAAAGTTTCGGAGGAAGGGTCGTCATGACCGACCCGGCAGCTGCCAGCGGCACCGATCGCGTGACCGAAGTCGCCGAAGCGATGCCACATGTCGACATCTTTGTCAACGTCCAGGGTGATGAACCCGAAATCGACAGCCAATCGATCGACCGTGTCATTGAAATGCTTGAAGTCGACCCGCTGGCGGACGTTGCCACGCTGGCGACTCCGATTCGGTCCGAAGACACGTGGCGGGATCCGTCATGCGTCAAAGTCGTCTTTAACGGTGCCCAACGTGCACTCTATTTCAGCCGCAGTCCAATTCCGTTCGTCCGGGACTGGGATCCGGAACTTTTGTGCCACGAACCGGCACTTTTCTATCAACATGTAGGGATCTATGCCTACCGCCGAGAGTTTCTGTTAAAGCTCTCCAGACTTCCCCGTTCCCCGCTGGAACAACTGGAAAATCTGGAACAGTTGCGGTTCCTCGCTGCGGGCCACGTCATTTCCGTGGGCGTCGTCGAACATTCGGCCCGCGGGATCGATACACCCGACGATTACCGGGCCTTTGTCAAGCGAACGATCTCGCGTTAGAATTGAGCGGGTGGTGTCAGTACACCCCGGAGCTCGGCGCGGGTTTCTTGGCCCCGCGGACAGCGATTAACGTGGGTCCAATTTAGAACTACCGCGCTAAAAAGTTCAATGGTAGGTGTGAGGTATCAGTGTTCAGTCTTGCCATCCGTTGGACATGGTTTCCCGATCGGACGTTGATTTCGTGACGACGTGGAAAATTGATCCCGAAATCCGAACACTGAAACCTGATCACTGAAACCTTGGCAAACGGGAGTTGTTTGAAAGTGGGCACATTCTTTCGAGTAATTTAGCCCGTTTGGCTGTCGACGGCCCCAACCTTCATGGATGAGTATTCACATGACCAAACACATCTTCGTCACCGGCGGCGTTGTCAGCTCCCTGGGCAAAGGCTTGACCAGTGCGTCAGTCGGCATGCTGCTCGAACAACGCGGATTAAACGTGCGGATGCAAAAGCTCGATCCGTACATCAATGTTGACCCGGGCACGATGAGCCCTTACCAGCACGGTGAAGTCTACGTCCTAGACGATGGCAGTGAGACTGACCTGGACCTGGGCCATTATGAGCGATTCACTAACAGTCCGTTGACGCGCGATTCGAATTACACGACGGGTCAGATTTATCAGTCGGTTATCAATAAGGAGCGGCGGGGTGAATTTCTCGGAAAAACGGTCCAGGTCATTCCGCATATTACCGACGAAATCAAATCAGTGATTCGCAAACTGGCTGACGACGAGGTGGATGTTGTCATTACCGAGATTGGTGGTACCGTCGGTGACATTGAGAGCCAGCCTTTTCTTGAAGCGATTCGTCAGTTTGCGCTGGATGTCGGCAAACAGAATTGTCTTTACATCCATTTGACGCTTGTTCCTTATCTTAAAGCTGCGGACGAGTTGAAGACCAAGCCGACTCAACATTCGGTTGGTCAGTTGCGTGAGATTGGTATCCAGCCCGACATTCTCATCTGTCGCACGGAACGCAGTATCAGCTACGAAGATCGGCAAAAGATCGCCTTGTTCTGCAATGTGTCCATTGAGGCGGTTATCGAAGAAAAGGATAAGGATTTCTCGATCTACGAAGTCCCATTGAGCCTAGTAGACAACGAGTTGGATCGCTTGATCGTCGACCAACTGGGGCTGGACACCGACACGCTCGACATGGACCAGTGGCGAGACCTGCTGCATCGTCTCCGCAATCCGCAACATGAAATTAGTATTGCCGTCGTCGGCAAGTACGCCCGCCACCGCGACGCTTACAAGTCGATCTATGAAGCGCTGGATCATGCGGGCATGCATCACCTGACTCAGATCCGGTTCGGGCGGATCGAGAGCGAAGAAATCGAACGCGAAGGGCCGGAGCGATTGTTGTCAGGATACGACGGCATTCTGGTCCCGGGTGGTTTTGGCGAACGGGGAATCGAGGGAAAGATCGAAGCGATTCGATTTGCCCGTGAACGTCAAATTCCGTTCTTTGGAATCTGCCTCGGCATGCAATGCGCCGTAATCGAATTTGCACGGAATGTGGCCGGCCTGTCCGAAGCGAACTCGACAGAGTTCGACAAGGAGACGCCGAGCCCAGTGATATGCTTGCTCGATGAGCAGCGTTTGATCACCGACAAAGGAGGTACGATGCGACTCGGTGCGCAAACCGCCATATTGGACCCCGACAGCCAGTCATATACGATGTACGGTACTGACACGATTGAAGAACGCCATCGGCATCGATACGAGTTCAACAATGCTTATCGTCAAAGCTTCCAGGCACATGGGTTGCGTTTCGCTGGAACCAGTCCCGATGGCGCTTTAGTCGAGATCATCGAGTTGACCGGCCACCCTTGGCTGGTCGCGGTTCAGTTTCATCCCGAATTTAAATCGAAACCGACGGCTCCCCAGCCTTTGTTTTCCGGGTTCATTCACGCCGCGCTGGAGCGCCACCAGGCGCGTGCCGAACGGACTACCCAATATGATGTGCAATTGGAAGACAACTGATTTTCCACACGTCCCAGCTTCCTTACCAGCCAAGCTAGACTACCATGAATGACTCAGGCGATCAGCCGCGAAAAATTATTATTGATGAAGACTGGAAGTCGCAAGTGGAAGCCGAAAAGGACGCACTGCGGCAACAGGATCAGACGACGACCTCTGAAGGTGCTGACGCGCATGCAGAGTCGGCTGAAGAGATGCCACCGGCCTCGTTTGCAGCGCACATCATGACTCTGGCCACGCAAGCCACTGCGGGCCTGGGTCAAATTCCCAACCCGGAAAAACCAGACGAACCGCCACCGGTGAACCTGGAGTTCGCCAAGTATGTGATCGATACGATCGCCGTACTCGACGAAAAGACACGGGGTAATCTGACGACCGAGGAAGCCGCCATGATGGAGAACTTACTCCATCAACTTCGCGTTCTGTACGTCGAAGTCAGCCGCCAGGTTGCCAGCTGACGGAGGTCGACTAAGTAGAGATGTTGAAGTTGGGATAGGCTCGTCGGACGGAATGCCCGCAGATATGAAAGATGTCCACTTTATCTTCCCGCCTTACCCTCTTTGAACCCCATGGTGATCGTGTACAACCCGAAAACAGGCACGCGAAACGGAAGATTTACAAGCGATGCGGCTAGCCACTGCGGAGTTCTATTGGGAGTAAACCTGCCAACCGTGAAGTAGCGAACAGTTATGAGACCCGCGCTGCGCATGAGTTTCTTCGGGAACGACGGTGTAAATCGCAGCAATTCTCTTTCGCAAGGCTGGAGGAATCCCAAATAACGTCATGGCAGGGTTCACGCAGTTCGGCTCACAGAGCAAGACCGCCTTGTCAGCCACTCGAGTCATTTCATCCACGACCTTTTGTGGGAATGCAATGTGATGGAACAACTCCCAACAGTAGACCAAGTCGTATTGACGCTCCCCGTACGTTAGACCGTAGGCATCACATTGTTGGAGAAATGCATCATTTGCCGGGTTTGCTTCCAGCATCTTGGATGACTTATCGCACCCAGGAATGTTCGGGATGATAGACTGCATTCCAACATCGATCGCCGCATTCTACATCGAATCCATTGTCCAATTCTGTGAACTGCAGTAGGTTGGCGATGAACTGCACGCGTTGTTCAGCTGATGCACGAACGACCGGGTAATCGTACGTGTGTACATTTGTGTTTTGTCCCCAGTATTCCGCTTGCCGTTGATCAAGGGATGTATTGGTTCAATCAGTTGGTCTTAAGTGTTCAGGAGACGCTCTTTGGCGTTCGAGTCGCGCTCAGGCGGTAACGCGGTGAAGGTAGCCAGCGATCGATAACTCGAAGCGTTGGAGGAACTCTGTTCAAGACGTATTCTGCTCGGAATAGCCTACATGATCGTCGATCGAGCCGATTTTATCCCGCAGCGATGTGAAAGGGCGTTCAAAATACTCGTATTGGAGGTAGGAGATTACGGCGATTGACAGCCAGCTTAATACTAGTTTTGTCAAGACGGGATATTGGGTATGCAGGGCAAACCATTCCATGATTAGCGCGTGGCTAAGGTAAACGGAATAAGACGTAATACTGACGTACGTTACAACGCTTTTCATTATTGGGTTTAATCGAACGTTTTCCAGCATTGGAATCAACAGGGCAATTGCTAGAGAAAATGCCGGAAAGAAAACGGTTTTCAGGAAGACGCTTCCTTCGCGATGCACTAGGAAATCAAAGTAGTAGATCAGCGAAAACACGAAAAACAGAAAAACGCCGATGGCAAAGTGAGCGCTACGATATTTGTCATACCATGAGTAATTGAACCACTTCACTGCTGCCATGAGTACGCCGATGGCGATGGAATCGATTCTCAGCGACATGACTCTTCGAAACCACGGTTCCCAATTGTGGTTCTCAACCAGTGCTGAGGCGCAGCGCCCAGCAGTACAAATGACAATGAATGAGCAGATCGTTAGGAAGAATGATCGGGATTTCTTGCCTGGGACAAGCCATTGCGCGATAAGTAGTCCGACGGGAAAAGTCAAATAGAACCACTCTTCAATGGACAAGCTCCAGGCGACGCCAAAAAAGTATGGGTGTGGTGTGGTGGCATTTTGCAGGAACAAAAGATACTTCAAGAGTTGCCAGATTGATGGAAGATCACCCTTCGCTACCGCCCATGAAAACACAAAATGGACCACGAGCATCAAATAATAATTCGGAAGTGTACGGAACCAGCGTCGAACCCAGAAATATCTGACGACATGCCAATGAAGGGTGCTCGAGCGAGTGTAGAGTTTTAAGAGTATCGTTCCGATCAGAAAACCACTTAATACGAAGAATAGCTCGACGCCGATGAAACCAAAGTACAACGTGAAAACAAAATTGCGCGTCTCATCGCCCGCGCCCGCCAAACCCAAAAAGAAAATGGTGTGTGCTATAAGAACACAGACTATGGCGGCTGCCCTCATAAGATCGAGGCCGACAATTCGATTCTTGGACTCTGTCATTGATTTACGAAATTAAACGACGGCTTTAGTGTTCAGGGTTCAGCCCCTTTTTTTCGTGTTTTGTGATGTGGGAGACTGTCGTACGTTGGCAGCCTGTCCCCAAAAACACGTAAAACGGGTTTGACTCCCATACTGGCTCGCGCGTGTAACGCATTCGGGCTGGCGACCACGACGGCATTTTCGGCTAACGCCTCCTCCAGACCGAGTGTCCGCTGATCAAAGCCGA
>CAUZSN010000123.1:0-7886 GCA_963582345.1 Planctomycetota bacterium | reverse complement strand
GAAGTACTCGACTCCTTTCGGATCTTCGAAACATCCCAACACCAGTGGACGATTGGACGGCAACTGAATTGCAAGATCGGACGGTGGTGTCGTGCAACCCGCCGCACCCGCCACTGTGGTGGTCAAACGATTTTTGCGCAGGCGCGTGTGCAAAAGTTTTGCACCCCGAATCTTCGGTGCCGAAGCGAAGCGGATAGAATCTCAGGCTCAAGTCGGCCGAGCAGACCAGCTAAAGGCGTTTATAAAGCCCACGTTTTATGGGTCGAAATGGTCGGCTGAGTATTTTCACCCTTCGGGGTTGTTCTTCTTTTATTACGTGGCCTACACGACCTACTTGGTGATCGACGCCGTGGCAAGTGACTTCAGTCGTACGTTCGCTGGCGTTATGCTTGTTATTGTGATTCCGCTTACGATGATAACGATGCTGATTACGGTTTATCGCGTCTCGCGTCGGTCGAGGTCGTCGTCCAATCCTGAGTGAGACGGACGGAGCTTCGTGAGTCAAACTTCGCAACCCATCCGTCCTGGATAGCCAGTCGAATTCAAGAGATTCAGTCAGCATAATGGACTCACAACTGCGAAAAGACGTCCGATTTCTCACCACACGCTTGGGACGCATCATTCGCGAGCAAGCCGGCGATAGGGTGTTTGATCTTGTTGAACGTCTGCGAAAACTGGCGAAGGACAATCGTCGCAAGCGAAAGCCTCCCGAAGCGGAATCGCTGCGCGCGATCGCCGCGGAACTGGATACCGCGACCGCGTACCAAACAGCTCACGCATTCAGCTTGTTTTTTCAACTCGTGAATCTGTGCGAGGAACGGGATCGCATCCGGCGTTTGCAGGACGATCCGGTGCCGCGACAGTCGCTGCGAAGTCTGTTTCAAGAATTGAAAGCGGCCGGCGTCTCGTCGAAACAGTTGCAGGGTTGTCTCGACGAATTGGAAATCGAGCCGGTGGTGACGGCCCACCCCACCGAAGCCAAACGGCAAACCGTGCTGGGGCATTTGTGGCGGCTTCGTGATCGACACGATAACCCGGACGAGATTCTGGAGACGCTGTGGCAGACCGACGAAGTGCAGCGGAAGCGGCCCTCGCCGCTGGATGAAGTCCGCAACAGACTCGCCTTCTTCCCGCGGACTATCTTTCAGACCGCCGCGGAGTTTTATCGGACCTTTGACGCAGAATTGAAAGCCGTTTATCCGAAAGTTAAACGCAACCGCACCTTCCTCACGTTCGCCAGTTGGGTGGGCGGCGACCGGGACGGTAATCCGTCTGTGACCCCCGAAGTGAGCATCGAAACGATGCAGATGCATCACGATTGCGTCACGGCTCATTACCGGCAGCAACTTCAACATTTGCGAAACGAACTGAGCCACAGCGTCCCGCCGGTCGGCGTTCCAGAGCGATCCAGTTCTGCTACGCCAAGTCATCAACCGACAGAGATGTTTCGCCGGAAGCTGGAACAGATTCAGCAACGGCTGGACGACGGATACAGCCTGCCAGCCGAATTCGTGACGGATTTGGAAGAGGTGCGGCGCGGTCTGTTGGACCAGAACGCCTGGAGAACCGCCGAGGGCCGATTGGACCGCCTGCTGACGCAAGCTCGCGTCTTCGGCTTTCATTTGGCCGAACTCGACTTTCGGGAAGAGAGCGGGAAGCTCGCGGACGAGACGGATACCATCGACAAGGAATTGCAGGCCATCAAGGACATTCAGGCGACGGACGGACCGAAGGCGGCGCACCGATTCATCCTGAGCATGACGCACTCTGCCGCGGATATCCTCGCCGTGCTCGAACGTGCTCGGCGGTTGAAACTGACCGATTTGGATGTCGTCCCGTTGTTCGAGACGATCGACGATTTGAAACGCAGCGGCGATTTGCTGGATGAACTGTTACGTCACGGCGATTACCGTCGGCACGTGACGACGCGCGACAACGTGCAGGAAGTCATGTTGGGCTACTCCGATTCGAGCAAGGACGGTGGCTATCTGGCTGCCAACTGGTACTTGTACCGGGCCGAGCAGGACTTGGCCGACGTTGCCCGGCGACACGGAGTCAATCTCCGGTGGTTTCATGGCAAAGGAGGCACCATCGATCGCGGCGGTGGACAAAGTCACGAAAGTCTGCGCGCACAACCGCAGGCTGTCTCCGGTGGACGGATTCGCATTACCGAGCAAGGCGAGGTGTTGTCGTTAAAGTATTCCACTCCTGCAATCGCACTGCGGAATCTGGAGCAACTTGTGTCGGCGGTGGTGGCCGCGAACTGTCTGCCGTCACCGAATGAATCGCACGCCAGCCAACTTGCCGATTGGGAGCAGGCGATGCACACACTGGCCGAATCGTCGCGGCATCTCTATCGCGAGCTTGTGTACGAAACGCCTGAGTTTCTGGAGTACTACACGCAGGCCACGCCCATCGATTTGATTGAGCACCTGCAAATCGGCTCACGGCCGTCACGCAGAAAGAAGTCGGGCGGAATGCAGCAGCTACGGGCCATCCCCTGGGTGTTTTCGTGGACGCAATCGCGACATTTGATTTCCGCCTGGTACGGCATCGGCACAGCATTACGCGAGTTTACGAATGAAGGCCGGGGCAACCTGCGTCTGTTGCGCGAGATGTACCGCGATTGGCCATTCTGCACGCTTCTGTTGGACAACGCCGAACAGTCGTTGGCCAAGACCGACATGCACATCGCCGAACAGTACGCAGGGTTGGTTGAGTCCAATGAAGTTCGCAACGCGATTTTTGGACGAATCCGCGAAGAGTATGATATGAGCGTCAAGCAGGTCCTTCGCATCACGGGACATCGCAAACTGCTGGCAAGTCGCCGGGTGCTGGCCGAATCGATTCGCCTCCGGAATCCGTACGTCGACCCCTTGAATTATTTGCAGATCGAATTCCTGGCCAAATGGCGGAATTCTGCAAAGGCCGACGACGAACTCTTGCGCCGACTGCTGGCGTTAACGGCCCAGGGGATCGCATTCGGCATGAAAAGCACGGGCTAAGCCATCCACTGCATCAATCGAGCGGTTGTCCCTCGCAAAAATTCCATCTGCGTCCCGCTTGCGCACCAACCTGCTACAAGCTGCACCAACGTGCTACATGGCGATTTTCGAGTCGATTGCCAAAATGGCCAAAAACCCGCGGAAAACGGGCTTTTTTGTCCGAAAGTTTCCCGGGTGGCTACTCCGTTGCTACTCGCGCCTTATGCGCAAAAACATAGCCGCGTCGTAACTCTAGGTCACAACGGGCTTATCAAATCGGGACGACAGGATTCGAACCTGATGCGGTTTCGCCGAGAGAAACTACACTTCCTGAAAAGAGCGCTGCAGAATCCGGTGCAGTCGTTGCAGGAAATGATCCTACAGACTCTGATTTGCAAGCCGTCGTCGAGCAGTGGGAAGACCTACCTGAGGCGACGAAAGACCGCATCGCAGCAATGCTCCGTGAGCCCGATAGCAAAGGCTCACAACGCTAACATATCACATCACCGATGCATGCAAAATACGAATCACAACAATACGCTATGAGCGCAGGCTAAACACAATAAAACAGGGTATCTTTCGTTGAGCCAGCCAAGCCAATTCTGCCGACTGCCGTTCACACTCAGGCACTGAACGTAGTGTCTTTAACGGTGCGAATTGCAGTCCTGACCGTCCATATGCGATGTTTCAGCATTTTTTGAAGGGGGCACGCAAATGAGAAGTAAGTCGACCACTTCACATCGCATTTCAAGAAATTGTCATGGATTCACGTTAATCGAGTTGTTAGTCGTCATAGTTATTATGGCCCTGTTGGTTGGACTTCTCTTGCCGGCGGTTCAGTCAGCTCGCGAAGCGGCTCGTGAAGCCAGTTGTAAGAACAATCTCAAGCAGTGGGGATTGGCTATTCATATTCACGAAAGTACGAAAGGATTTTATCCTCCAAGTTGGCGCTCGACTCGACCCGATCCAAATAGCGGCGACATTAATGGTTGCTGGTCCGCTCAAGCCCAATTGCTGCCGTATCATGAGCAAGGAGTTACATTCGAGCACATCGACTTTGACTTAAACTACAACCTTGCCCCGGATGTGATTACCGCTGATGGCACGACAACTAGGATCAGCGCTTTACGTAACCCCACGTTCCTCTGTCCGAGCGAAGCCCAGGATAAAGTTCGTATTTCCGGCGGCATCGAAACCCATTATCCACTTAATTACGCGGTCAATTGTGGAATTTGGTTCGTGTATGATCCGGTAACAAAGGATGGTGGAGCGGGCGCGTTTTATCCTGAAAGCAAGCTAAAGGCATCCGATTTCCGTGACGGATTGTCCAACACAGTGGCGATGGCTGAAGTCAAAGGGTATCAGTCCTATTATCGAAACGCCGTATTCGTGACGGGATCACCCGAACTGGAAAACTTGCCCACCGAATTCGACATTTGTATTATGGGGGAATCGCCGGCACAGCATAAGAAGGATAGTGGTCATACCGAGTGGGTGGATGGCCGGGTCCATCAGAGCGGCTTTACGACTGCATTTGAGCCAAACACGGAGGTCATTTGCCCCGTTGACGGCATGAAATACAACGTGGACTGGACGAACCAGCAGGAAGGAAGATCTACTACAGTCCCTACGTATGCTGCAGTTACCGCCCGCAGCTACCATCCCAACAAGGTGAATGTGCTAATGATGGATGGTTCTGTGCGTGCCGTTGCGGACATGATCAACTTGGGTATTTGGCAAGCCATTTCAACACGTGACGGAAGAGAGATTCTGCCCGAAGGATTCCATAGGTAGCCCATCCATCAAACAAAAGGTGAATTGGTGCCGCAACGCTCTCATTAGACACGGGTTGGAAGAGGGCTATGGCCGCAGGACGCCCGAGATTCTTGGCTAAAAACACGTCTCGGACTTGGAGACGAAAAGCTTTCTCTCCTCTTGCTTGCTGTCGCTAGCAATCGCAAACCATCGCACGCCATTGAACGATGCGAATCAGGTAAAAAGGTCTGAATGTAGGCCAACGTTTGCACTCGGTTTGGTCCTACAACTCCCCCCGTTTTTGACCCAGCCCCCTACCCCCTTCGCGCGTCCGGTACCCTATATTGCCCCGGACAACCTGCAACAAAAATTTGGCTTTCGGATTCGTGTTGCAGTGTTAAGAACTGTAATCCAGCAGACATATAAAAGGTCTGGCGTCCATGTATTTATTCATACTTATGGTGCTCTTTGTTATTGCAATACGACATATGTACCTCAGGTACAATAAACACATATTGTTGCAACGAGATGCCTCCGATTTAGATCCAAAAAGAAACTTGCGTCTTTTCAAAAGCAGGTGATAATGAAATGGAAAGGTTCAGGGCAGTGGTCACAACGCCCCCCTGAGATTCTGTTCCAAAGGATGAAGGATACGATTTGTGATTTCCATTGGACAAACATTCTCGGGGAGAAAAAATGCCGCACGATTACGACAGAGCGACCAAGAGCCATTACCAAAAGCTGCTTAGTTTCAGCAAAAGTGCTTACGAAGAGTACCGCTACCAGCTGTTTGGCCTCGAAGCCCTTACTCAGGAAGACGTGGATCTTATTCGTGCCGACTCTGAATTATTTGACGGGGAAAGACGGTGAAGAGACGTACCTGGCGGACGGCTACATATCCTTGAGTGGGAAAGACGGCGATAAGACGGAGCTGATGAGCGGCTCCGTACTCGTGAAGGGGAAAGACAGCCATGTGACGCACCTGAGTAAGGACGGGATAACCTTGAAGGGGAGAGACGGCGGTAGGACGCAACTGATGAGCGGCTCCATATTCTTGACGGGGAGCTTATCGACGGAGCGATGAGAAAAAAACGTCAAGAAGAGGTGAACGCAATGATTTGGCGGACGGCGCGTAATCGTGGATTTACAGTAATTGAGTTATTGGTCGTAATTGCAATCATCGCCATCCTGGTCGCCTTGATATTACCGGCTGTTCAGCAGACTCGTGAAGTGGCGCGCAGAACCCAATGCAAGAACAACCTGAAACAAATAGCACTCGCGGTTCATAATTATGTAGACGTCGCCACGGTGCTGCCTCCGAGTGCCTGTATCAATCCGGCCATTACGCAGACGGCCAACAACGGTTCTTGGGGTGTGCATGGACGGATATTGCCATTCCTCGATCGTAGCAACCTGTACAATGCTGTCGACCTGACGATTGCGTGGGACTTCCAGAATGTGATCGACGGGCTCAAGATCCCAATCTATGCATGTCCGAGTGATCCCAAGAGTGATCTTGCACGCAATCCTGGTAATGGAAAAGCTATTCTTTATCCGACAAACTACGGTTTCAATTTCGGAACCTGGTTTGTCTACGATCCGGTTACCGAGCGTGGAGGCAATGGCGCGTTCTTCCCAAATGCCAAACTACGAATAGCGGACTTTATTGATGGAACAAGCAACACTCTATTGATATCCGAAGTGAAAGCATGGCAGCACTATCGCCGCAACGGTGGACCATCCACAAAGACCGTACCAAACTCACTGAGCGAAGCCGAAGCAATTGTGGCCAGCGGAGCGCAGTTTAAGAATACGGGTCACACTGAATGGCCCGATGGACGCGTACATCATCACGGCTTCACAACGACAATGACTCCAAACTCGTTTGTTGCCTGTAATGATAGTGGTACGATGTATGACTGCGACTTCAACTCCTGGCAAGAGGGAAAGTTCGGCATCAACGGAAGCCCCAGTTACGCAATCATTACGTCAAGAAGCTTTCATTTCGGCATGGTGAATGTCGCACTGGTTGATGGCTCAGCGCGATCCATCAACGAAAACATTGATCTTTCAATTTGGAGAGCACTCGGAACACGCTCTAGCGGGGAGCTTATTGGCGAATTCTAGTTCGGTGTGGTCAGTGCCGGAGGTGAGACTCGAACCCACACTCTCGTTGCCAGGAACTGGATTTTGAATCCAGTGCGTGGGATTCCATCGCAGGTTTCCTTCAGAAGTGAACGCGGTAACTGAAAATGAATTGGCAACCGAAGTTCTGGTTGCCGGTGACAGGAAAACTCCAGCCCAATCCAACTTCATCCGCATCACGTGCGACCCAACGGACGCCAGTCGTCAAATCGAGCGTCGTGTGGCTGGACTCTGTCGTATTGAGTGCTGTTACTCCATTGGCTTCAAATGCCAATGTAAAAAAGCGAAAGACGCAAGAGTCTTCAGTTGAAGTGAATGTGTGATAAAGACCCGTGTCATAGCGAAATTCGTTAGTCGGGTCGTCCACGTCGACAGGGATTTCCCAACTGAATCGACTCTGAAAATAATTTCCTTTGCCGAAATCAAGCAACCAGAGTACCGTTGGTTCTAACAACAAGTGACCAGCGCCCAAATCGCGGTCTGCGTCGCCGGTGGGGACGCCTAGAAACAACCCGAAAAACAACAGCGAACGCTCGCCGCCAGTTGCGGTTTTCGCGTTCAAGTTTGGTGAGACGATCTTCCACGTTCATTGGTTCTTCCTCTCATTGAGCTTGTGGTGGTATCACCATCCAACCGATCTGATCGGCAGCCGATGTCAAAGGCTAAGCAACTAACGTTTCAATACTCTACCAGCGCAGGCTAAACGCAATAAAGTCGTGCAGGGACGCTCACATCAGACGCGAACCAAAAGAGGGCTATGGCCGCAGGAAGCCCGAGATTCTTGGCTAAAAACATGTCTCGGACTTGAAGGCGAAGAACTTTCTCTTCTCATTGCTTGTGGTCGCTAGTAGTCGCAAACCATCGCAAGTCATTGAATGATGCGAATCAGGTAAAAAGGTCTGAATGTAGGCCAACGTTTGCACTCGGTTTGGTCCTACAACTACCCCCGTTTTTGACCCGGACCCCCACCCCCTTCGCGCTTGCACCACCCTATATTAGCCC
>CAUZSN010000122.1:0-8042 GCA_963582345.1 Planctomycetota bacterium | reverse complement strand
TTACAGAAGGTCGTGACGGGTCCAGGTCTTGCAGTAGTTGACGCCAAATACTGATCTGAGCGATAGATTCTTTGCCGGGATTGTTCCGAGATTGATTCAGTCGCACTCCGTCTCGAGCAGCGATGTCTTCGATATGAAGAACGCCATCGTGTTTCTGTTTGAGCTCTTGAAGTGTTAGCACTACTTGCTGTCGAGCCTTTGTCAGGGATAATGGCGGAGGCTCCATTATGGTTCCTTCACGTTGCGTTAACTTCCAGGTCTTGAGATCGTGTTCTACTGACCAATTTCGATCGGCGGCTACTGCGGTCATGAGTGGATCTTTGGCGAGGTCGGTTCGCCACGAGTCTTTGATAGCATCCGATATCATTTCAGTTGGATTGCTCTCTACGATAAAACCGGCTGATATTCCGCATAAAAGAGTCTCCGTAGCCAATACTTTGTTGCAAAAGGCATGAATAGTCTGAACGCATAGTTGGTCAATGTCGTCTAAGGCAAGTTGGAGGCGCATTAAGGCTGCATCTCGCTCGGTTACGGCGAGTGCCATCAGGCGATCGAGAAGAATACAAATACCACCCTCTTCTTCTGGCCTTGTATTTGCACTGGCATGCTCGATGAGAATTGCCAGTTGTCTCCGCGTTCGTTCGCCTAGCTCCTGAGCCGCATCATCGGTAAACGTCACTAGCAGTACTTCGCTGATATTGTCGACCACTCCATCAATTAGCAGACGCGGTAGCAGGTGCGAAATCGTCCATGTTTTTCCAGTTCCTGCACTAGCCTCAATCACTGACAATCCCCGAGGAATAGGGGTGTTCTTTAGATCGAAATTACGCAACAGTCCCCCCATGCGTTTGGGTCGTCGTGGGTTTACTGAACCACTGTGAAAGAGGATCGAAAACGGAAATCGCGAGCTGCCTCCATTCATCAATCACAGTGTCTGAGAATGGGTCCTGACCCTGCCAGACTAAGCGAGCGGCTGCATGATCTCCTTCTCCCGGTCCATGACGCGATGGTTCCCATTTCTTTCTTGCTTTGGCGGCAAGGTTTCTTTCATCTGGACGTGCATTAAAAATTTCCGCGCTAGTTCTTGGACCAAACGGCAATGGACGTTCTCTGGCTTCTTGGCACAAGTAAAGTAGTTTGGTCAGCACGGTGTGTGCGACCACTGGCTTCACAGGCGGCATGCGGTGAACTCTCGCGCCTTCGCCATCATCCCTAGAAATGAGCAAACTGTCGATGTGCATTCCGCACGCGGTCGCGAAGACTGCATGAATCCACGGCGTCAGAAGATGATGTAAATGTTCTTTTAAATTGGTACGTTGAGCCATTACGTGTACATGCAGACTTCGTTCGGCATTTGTATTGATATGGCCGATGATGTTGGGATTACTTTGTCGGTACGCTAGGAAGTGAGGAAATAGTTGACTGCCAGCTTCTTTGAGAGCAAGTTCGGCCAAGAATCGGGCTAATTCCACGTTCTTCCGACTCAGGATTGCGCCGAGGCTGCCATAGGGAATCAAACGGTCACCAGCTAGCCGTTCTTCCATGAAATCGGTTTTCCCACTCAACGTGGCGGTAATAACTTCCGTCATGATCTGCCATTGATTTAATTTATCAGAGGACTCTACTGGTTCACGGTCCATCGCAAATGGATCACCGTCCTCCCATGGAAGCGAGAGCTTCAAAGAAGCTAATCTGGTTTTCCAAGGAGCCTTGAGCGTTCGAGTCATTGTCTCCAGCTCAAGATCGCCTTTTGGCGAATTGGTCAGGACTTCAGGGCGATTGATTTCGAAACGAAATTCGTTCGTTGCTGATTGTTGTAGCGTTCTCGCAATCTTGAGATTGTTTTCGTCGAACGAAGCTCTGTCGCCGACAAAGCAGTCTGCACTAAATGGTTGCAGAGGATGGTTTTCGATCAATTTGTCTGATATTGCCCTGTGTGCTTCTAAGCGGTTCGAAGCAGTTACGGTCGCTACGCGAAGAAGTTCATCGACACACGCCGAGAGAGGTTCTTCCTTGTTGGTGCGAATGTTTCGAGCTGTGGCTGTTACAACGATTCTGTCTGAAGCCGCCATTAAAGCGTCCAGGAAGAGCTGGCGGTCGTCCATGACCGGATTCCGGTCACCTAGCTTTGGGGCAGCAGTCAATAGGTCCCAGGAAGGGATTTTGGCTTTACGAGGAAACATGGCATCTTGCATGCCCACTAGTGCCAGTACACGGCACGGGATTGCGCGCATCGGCTTTAATCCACCCATAGCCATGCCACCGCCGACTCGTGTCACAACTCGAGTCTCATCTCCAATCATGTAGTCCAACCAGTCAGCAATAGCACTAGCGTCTAGCGGAACGGCACATCCGTGTTCTTCTTCAGCGGCTCGTAAGTGCGTGATGAGTTCTAGAGCGGTCGTTTGCTGGAATTGAATGTGGTCCGACGCGATTATTTCCTCCAGTGCTTCGTCAAAACGATCTGCCCACTGTCCAGCGGGCGCTTCGAGTTGCCAGTTTTCAAGCAAACTGAGAAATCGTTCTACCCAGTCCAGCGCCGTGCTCATCATCGGGTCGTTACCCAGATCTCCAGAAACCGGAAGTGCCGGACGTGCATTGATATCCGACGCCTCGGGATTATTTCCGAACCACAACCCTGCCAGCAGTCGGTCTAGTCCTTCCCGCCATGTGCCAGTGCCAGAGTCACCAGCGTCCATTGCTCGTCGATGGTTAAGATTGAGTCCCCACGTAATACCAGACGAACGGAGACAGTCAGCGAGTGTCTCCGGAGTCGTGTCAGATAATTCGAGACGGTTGGCCACAGCGGGAAGACCTAACAACGATAGCCCTTCGCTCAAGCGCGCCCGACCTGCCACAAAATTAAGCATTGCTTGAAGACTTTGGGCAACGGGATCGAATTGGTCGAGACGACGTTCGGCCAGGCGCAACGGAAATGAAGGATGGCCCTCCTGCAAAATCGCCTTTGCTAGAGGACCGTAGGTTTCAAGATCTGGGCAAAGAATCAAGATTTCGCTCGCAGTCAGGTTTGGCAAATTGCTGAATGCGTCAAGCAGTTCATCTCGCAGAATTTCTATTTCGCGCCTGGCGCCATGACAGCGATGGACACGGACAGAACGGTCAAGATCAAGCTGGATATGTCTTTCAGTTTCCTGTGGTTGCCGCGCAGCGCGAATGTCTGATTGCAGACAACCAAGTAGTGCAGTCGGCGAAGCTTCTGTGGGTGAGATGACCGTGTACTCTTGACCTTCAGTGACCAATTCTTTCTCGAACGTGCGGAAACTGTCTACAGCTTGTTTGCCTAGGTGGGATAGTAGAGGGTTTCCTTCCCAAGCAAAGTCAACGGTTTGTTTTGCACGCATCTGCGACCGGGCTGAGCGAATATCGCTCAAGTACTCAGTTGATGGTAGTAGCGCTCGTAAACGAACTCGTGTTCGAGTTGCAACGGCACGTAACAGGGGTAACAGGGTCGGTGGTAAGGGGCCTGTTGCGAGTACTTCGAGTGAATTAGGCAGCACTCCGTCGCCTGAGTAGATTCTCTTTACAGTTTCTTGCAGGCGACTGGCAGGATTAGCGTGGTCTCTCATTCCGAGAGAAAGACGCTGCCATAGTTTCCTTTGCCACGCCTCGTCTTCTCGAACAGAACCAGGTAAGCCTTCCCACGAACTGTTTTGTTCCCAAGCGTCAATCATTTCCGGTCGAAAATAGAGGTACTGGTCGAATCTGTCGGCAATGTCCCGAACTAGCGATAGTTGCGCGCGAATGTCGAAACAGGCTGCTTGTAGGTGCAAGTGTTGGTCTTCCTTGACCATGGCACTGAGTAACGGCACAAGTTTCCAGATTAAACCGCTTGGTTGCCACGACGGATGCAAATCGTTCAGGCCAACGAGTTGTGCCATGCGATCAATAAACGAACGTGGCAAGAGGAACTCAACTCCCATTGAAATTCCTTGGCGGTTCGCTAACTCGGTTTTGGTACGGTCAACTAAGGGTAACGAAGGCATTAGCACGGGGACAGCCACATGCGCAGAGCCCTTTGAATCGGAGAGGGCCTGTACGAGATCGTCTACGAGCACTGTTGCGTCGGAAGCGTATTTAAGTTCAAGGGCCACGCTGTTTCGTCCTTGAGATGATTTGTCGTGTAGCCATGTATTGAGTCTCAGTTATGCGACCCTATTTTTACTTGACGGCCTTGTTTCGAGTTGGCTACGTAAAATTCTTGTATGCTTGAAAACTGAAAAAGTTTTGTCATTAAGGTATGACAGAAAATTTTCACTAAGGTGCTGTCCCAATAAATAGGTACTGATTGACAGTTCAATTCGGAACACCAGTGTGACATGAAGATGACTACTTTCGTTCTGAACAGGAAGTTTCGAACTATCTTTCCGTTATTTTTGTCGAAAGTTCGAATGGGTCGCACTAAGGGAAGCGCGAAAACTAGTCTGCATTCTCTAAAAGTAAGTTTTTCGTTTGGAGGAGCACTTTTGTTCTCGCTCATTTCTGGCGTTGGCTGTGGAGAAAATCCAACAGGTCCTAGTCTCCAGCCACAAAGGATCGAGGGCACCTTGACTGTTGGTGGGAGTTATCTAGCGCTTCAGGCTGTTCGGATTTTTTCAGTTACCAGGTCTGGTTCGTTCGCGAGTAGCGTTGACTGGCAAGATGCAAGCGTGGATATTGATTCAGGTCTTGTGAGGGGCCGTTGCACACCAGAGCAGCTTCGGAATGAATCGGCCGGCTGCGGTGAGTCAGATTTCTTGGCCGTGGACAATAGTTCAAGTACCAAGCCATCAATGCTTTATTTAGCCCAAGTCGTTCCTGGCACCTATACTTTAGTAGTGGTTTCTTTTTTGAATCAACCAACACAAAACATTACATATCGCATTCAGGTCGATTGACGCGAGTCGGATTAATGTTCTTAGGATGAAGCCGACTACGTCCCTTTCCAGTTTTGCTGCATGAGCTGAAAACGGGAAAAGGCACCTTCGATTTTCTCGTGTCCAACCATTTTTTGACGTTCTGTATTCACACTTGTGGCACAAGTTGCGGCAAGACATAGGCGAAAATCATGGTGACGACAGCCATGGAAAGCGCCAGAATGATGCTGTGTTTGAGTGTGACCCGAAACAATTTTCCTTCGTCAGAAGATACGAGGCCGGTAGCGGCGACGGCGATGCTTTGTAGCGAAATCATTTTGCCCATCACACTCGTTGCGGCGTTAGTGGAGGCGGTAAGGACCGGGTTCAGGTCGAGTGCGTTAGCTGTGACGACCTGTAAGGTTCCGAACAAAGCATTTGCAGCGGTGTCGCTTCCGGTTAAGAACACGCCGATCCATCCCAACATAGCACTAAAAAACGGAAACAGTGCGCCAGTCGCAGCGAACGCTAAACCCAACGTTGAGGTCATACCAGCGTAGTTCATCAGGTAGGCGAGTGCGAGCACCGAAGCAATCGTCAGAAGTGGCATCGATAGTTGCTTGAATACTGAGCTGACGATACTGGAAAATTTACTTGGAGACAGACCTAGCAGCAGCGATGCGGAAAATGCTGCAAGAAAGCACGAAATTCCTGCCGCTGACAGCCATGGAAAACCATAGTTAGCGCCGTAAAGAGACGGTTCAGCGGTAATCGGGGGCACGCGGGTAATCGTGTTATGTAAACCCGGGATGTGAAAATTTGCACTGACGCTGTTCAAGACTGCGCTGATATGCGTGTCTAATATGGGGTTCGTTGGAGCTGTTTCAAACGACCGGAGAAATTGAGTGGTTCGATTGGGCGACTAGATTGCAAGAGCGTCAAGACGAGTTGTTTTGGGATGGCAAGGACGGCGGATGGTTTGCAACGACCGGCGATGACCCGAGCATCCTACTTCGAGTTAAAGAGGATTACGATGGAGCGGAGCCTTCGGCTGGGTCGATTGCTGTCGATAACCTGATGACTTTGTGGTATCTGACCGGGAATGAAGCGTTTCTTGGTAAAGTGGAACGGACACTCAATCGCTTTGGTAATCGTCTCGGTCAGCTAGCACGTGTATTACTGATGATTATGGCTGCGCTCGCCCGTTATCACGCGACACCAACGCAAGTGGTGTTGGTCGGTGTACGTGGTGCAAACGATTTGAATGCGCTTGAACGAGTTGTGGCCAGTCATTATTTACCGTTTGCGGTAAGAGTGATCGTGTCTCCCGGTGAACAGCAGGACGAGTTGGGACGACGATTGCCTTATGTTAAGGCCATGCAAATGGTTGCTGGTGCGGCTACGGCCTATGTCTGCACAAAGTTCTCGTGTCGGGAGCCCGTCACAGTTCCGGAAACATTAAACGAACAACTCAGGCAAATAGCACAGCCAGATGGAGCATCATTGGTATGACATTTACGGTGGAAGTATTGATTAAGGGGAAAGAGCACGTCGTCGAGAAAGTCGTTGAGCTTGATGTGCCAGAGCCTCACTCGTGGGATGTTAACGATGTTCGCCGTGTTCTGGAGTTAACCCTTGGGGCGTTTCATGCTGTTCAATCGCCCGCTGCAACCGAGGATGCAGTGTCACTGCGAGGGTTTAGCTGGATCGTCACGCCGGTCGATGGTGGAGTCGCTATTGCAATTGAAATTCCCAGCGGTGCGGTTGTGGCGGGAACGTTTGAGGCTGACGTAGATACATTGACTGCTACGATCACGCGTGCCCTTGCGACGGTCAGGGGCCCGGAACAAGTTCACTAGTTGACAGTTTGCGGAGCAGTTAGTTGATTAGTTGTGTGTTGAGCAAAAAGATGACTTGGAAACGGTCGCGACTCGCTCGGTGTCTGTTGGTAGCTGCTATTCCTTTTCTGGTTGCCGAGATGTTGTTGTCGCAGGAGGTAGGCCCGACGGACGGGACGCTCGTGCTTGTTGGTGGGGCTATGCGTGATCCGGTGATCGTGGAGCGGTTTCTGGTGCATGCCGGCGGTGTTAATGCTCCGATCGTTGTGATACCGACGGCTGGCGGCGAGGATACCTATGATCAGTCATGGCCAGGATTGCGCGCGTTTACGAACGCTGGCGCTGCCAACGTTACGGTCCTGCACACGTCCGACCGGGATGTTGCAAATAGCGAGTTGTTTGTCTCTAAACTTCGGCGCGCCAGAGGTGTGTGGTTTGGTGGTGGTCGCCAGTGGCGACTGGTCGAGGCCTATTTGCACACGAAAGTCCACGACGAAATTCAGGGGGTGCTCGACCGTGGCGGTGTAGTCGGTGGCTCTTCTGCTGGGGCGACAATACTGGGCTCGTATCTCATTCGAGGAGATACGAGGACGAATACCATCATGATGGGCGATCATGAAGAGGGGTTGGGTTTCCTGCGCGGCGTGGGTGTCGACCAACACTTACTTCGTCGGAACCGACATGCCGACATGCTGGAGGTGCTCCGAGCACGGCCGGACCTTCTTGGCATTGGGCTTGATGAAGACACAGCTATTGTGGTGACGGGAGATATGTTTGAGATCATCGGTCGGAGTTATGTGGCCATTTATGACAATCAACGCAGTCTTGATTCTGGGTCGCTCTTCTATTTTCTAGCTGCAGGCGACCGATACGACATGCGGTCTAGGGAGCCGTTTCGTTCGGGACGCGACCAGGATTCGCTTGACCGTCTGACGAAAGTCCCGTGGCCGCAACTCGCACGCTAGTAGGTGGATTGTGGCTGGGACCTCGTTTAGGGCTGTGGCACAAACTGCGGCAGCACGTAGGCGAAAACCATTGTAAGGACGGCCATAAAGATCATCAGAATGATGCTGTGTTTTAGTGTCCTTCGGAATAGTCGTCCCTCATCGGACGAGGCCATGCCAGTAGCCGCAACGGCGACCGCGATACTCTGTAGGGAAACCATCTTACCCATCACACCGGTTGCGGCATTTGAAGAGGCTGTGAGTATGGGGTTCAGTCCGATCTCGTTCGCCGTGACGACCTGCAGCGTGCCGAACAACGCGTTTGACGATGTATCGCTTCCTGTCAGGAAGACGCCCGTCCAACCAAGCATCGCACTGAACGCCGGGAACAGCCCTCCGGTTGCGGC
>CAUZSN010000121.1:0-8077 GCA_963582345.1 Planctomycetota bacterium | reverse complement strand
TGAAACGAACTTACAAGGGCACACTCGACTGTCCCATATTTAATGACTGCCGCACTGGAACCGAAACGTTAGACAGCCACCAGTTGACTGGTGAATTCGACCCCTCACGATGGAAGATTTATCGGATCAATGATGCTGATATTGGACTGCTACTATTGAACCATCATCCAGATCAAAGGGCGTACGAAGTAGTTTATATGGGTGTGGTTCCCGAAGCCCGGGGACTTGGGCACGGCCGGGGAATGCTGTTAGCGGCCTTACATAAGGCACAGGATGACGCACGAATGGAGTCGGCCATACTCGCAGTCGACAGTGCAAACGCTTACGCAAAAAGAATTTACAAAGAATTAGGTTTCCTAGAATTGTCTGTAAAAGCTGTCCATGCTCGCATACGCAAACGTGAGGATTTGTCGCAGTAGTCGACATGTTATGCACAACTCACTGGTGCTCCAAAAAGAATTCTAGATTCGTGGATGGCTTCTGTCTTCGATGAAATCTAGGCTTGCGACGCGACTATTTATCATGTGACCAAAGTATTTTTTTTTTAGGTTTGACACCGCCGACGACGCGGATAGTATCGGCGTCACTGAGTGAGTAGTAACGGCCGCCACGACCGAGGTCTGACAACGGTCGCTTGGTGAATCCTTATTTTCTCTACACCAAATGAACGGCGTGTTTCCGATCCAATCATCCCGCTAAGTGTGGCAACGGAGTGCCTGTTCTGTTTCCACCTAGGGACCACTTGGTAAGATCAATTTGGGTCGGTTTGCGCGCATGGAGGGCGCAAGATGCAGCCCCACACATCGGCAATTGTTCAGCCAAAAGATAGCAAACATTGCGAAGAACCCTTGGAAACCAAGGTCCTGAATGAGTTGAAGCGACATGTCGGCAAACGCAATTTTAAAAACTGGTTCCACGAAAAGACGACACTGACCGTCTCGAGCGACGAGTTGGCGATCGGAGTGCCCAGTCCGTTTCTGCTGAGCTGGATGGAGAAGCAGTTCAGAAGTGCGATTTTGCAAGTAGCTCAAACAGTGCTCGGTGCGTCGGCACGAGTTCGATTCAAAGTCGATCAGCTGGTTTCTCTGGAACGTCAAGAAGCTAGTAAGTCTACATCGACTGATGAGAAATCGTCGCTTGCAAGCCATACACCGTCACGGCGACGTGCTGCTCGCTCCACTGGTCGGCGATTCGCTGATCTTGCAGACTTTGTTCAGGGTACTTGTAATGAACTGGCGCTGACTGCGGCGCACCAGGTGTGTGAGACGCCAGGAGACCGGTTCAATCCGTTGTACTTACACGGCGGTGTCGGCATCGGGAAAACACATTTATTGGAAGGGATCTATCGCAATATTCGGAGACAGTTTCCGTCGCTGGAAGTCATGTTTCTGACGTCCGAAGCGTTCACAAACTATTTTACTGAAGCACTGCGAGACCACACTTTGCCAAGTTTTCGACAACGGTTTCGAAACGTCGATGTACTGTTGGTGGATGACATTGATTTTCTGGATGCGAAACGAGTTATCCAGGAAGAGTTCTTGCACACTTTCAAACAGTTGGAAAGTCACTCGCGGCAGATCGTACTCACGGCCGACCGTCATCCGAGGCTTCTTTCTAAGCTGAGCGACGAGTTAGTGACAAGATTTCTGTCCGGGTTGGTCTGCCGCATCGAACCACCGGACTTCGAAACTCGGAAACGAATCGTCCGAAATAAAGGGGCCCGTTTGCAGGCTAAGTTTTCTGCTGAAGCTCTGACCTTTGTCGCCAAGCGGTTTAAGAACAATGTTCGCGAATTGGAAGGGGCGCTGAATTGTCTGCAAACGTATTACGCCATGACTGGCAAGCAAATCGGAGTGACTGCTGCTCGACAAGTGTTGGCGGATCTGGAGCGAGACTGTATTCGCGTCGTCCGTTTGTCCGACATCGAACAAGTCGTTTGTCATCTATTTCGTCTAAAATCGACTGACTTGAAATCGCCACGGCGAGTTCGTTCGATCAGTCAGCCACGAATGCTCGCGATGTTTCTGGCCCGCAAGCATACTCAGGCCGCATACAGTGAAATCGGGCAGTACTTTGGAGGCCGCAATCACAGCACGGTTATGTCGGCGGAGAAAAAAGTACAATGTTGGCTAACCGACCAGACTACAATCAAGATCGCTTCAGAAGCATGGTCGATGCACGAAGTGCTCGATGCTCTGGAACACCACCTGCTAGCCAGCTAGAACAGAGAGCCAGACCGTGAGCGGCTTTCAGAGTTTTTATCGTCGCCCGCCTAATCAATGTCTCTAGGACATTAGGTTGCTGATTCAAACAACTGGTCACATGTCGCTTCTTGGCCGTTCTAATAACAGCCGACAACCTGATTAGTGATAATAGGAATTTGTTGCGGGTGTAGCTCAGTTGGTAGAGCATCAGCTTCCCAAGCTGAATGTCGCGAGTTCGAGTCTCGTCGCCCGCTTTTCATTATCTATGTTAATAACGGTATATTTCTCTTGTCGCCGTTGGCGACTTACGGCATTCTGCCGGATGCTCGATTTATTCTCAGTATCATTCGAAATTTTTCCACCAGTTGACCGCGATTTACTAGACTTGTCGACTTTTGATGCACGTGGCTCTCTTCATTTCTACAGGTTAAATGTATCGAAAATCTGCTAGCGAATCACGTCGTCAACAGAGAAGATGGATAATCTGGCCAGCATTCGATGTGAATTCACCGCAGTCACTTGAAAAACATGAGAATTACATTTCAAATCATCGCTGTTGAGTCCATATGTTCCGACATGTGTTGCAGTTCAGTAACCTATTAGGCTCCGAAGGACTGGATGACCCATATGACAGATTTATCTATGCAAGACTTTGCAGGCAAGAAGATTGCTGCCGGCATCTGCGGTATTTTGATTGGCGCGCTAGGAATCCACAAGTTCATTCTCGGGCATACGAAACCCGGAATCATCATGCTTCTGGTCAGTCTCCTCACCTGTGGCTTTGGGGCAATCCCGATGGGCCTCATCGGCTTAGTTGAAGGCATCATCTATCTATCGAAAAGCGACGAGGATTTCTATCAGCTGTATGCGGTCGACAAGAAGGGCTGGTTTTGAGCCTAACAATTTGAGAATTGTGTGCACTAACCCGAACCGCAATGCCTGTGTTCAAGAGACCCAATCCGTCATACGGTGGGCTGTCTTGTGCTTGGCAATGTCTGTTGCGGCAAACGGTATCATCGTCGGCAACAGATTCTCTATAAGGTAATCGAAATAAATGATCACTCCTAGCTGGCAGCGATCAATGGCGAGACTCACGAGTCCATAAATAGGAACCGGCGATCACAAAGAATATATTCTGCGCGCCAATTCGTGTTCCAGCAAGCAGAGCTCAGAATTGATTTGCTGCGGCGTGTGGATGGGCCTTTTCATAAGTCTCACGGAGTCGTTTCGTGCTGACGTGCGTGTAGATTTGAGTCGTAGTCAGGCTCTTGTGCCCCAATAGCTCCTGGACACTGCGCAGGTCAGCACCGCCATCCAACAGATGCGTGGCAAAACTATGTCGCAACGTATGCGGAGTCGTTAGATAATCCAAACCGGTTTGCTTTAGATACTTTTTCAGCATTCGTCCGACGCTGCGCGTGGTCAAACGGCGCCCAAATCTGTTTAAGAACAGTGCGGATTGGTCGTCCAAATCTGCGCTAGAGTCGGCATGACGAACATCGAGCCAACGAGTTAGCGCGCGGGCCGCGTAACTGCCGACGAGAGCGATTCGCTCCTTGCGACCTTTGCCCAGTACACGAACAATGTTCGCATCACGGTCCCAGTCGTCGATGTTCAGCGAAACCAACTCGGCAACTCGCAACCCGGCTGAGTAGAGCGTTTCGAGCATCGCTCGATCTCGAATACCTGCCGGCTCGTTGACTGGCGGAGAAGTCAGCAGTTTGCCAACCTGATCCGTTGAAAGAAAGTGTGGAAGCTTACGGCCCATTCTTGGAGTACGAAGTGCCTTGGCCGGGTTAGTAGATGCTAAATTCTCTCGACAACAAAATTGAAAGAAGCTCCTCAAGCTGGCCAGCCGCCGCGCAACCGTCGTACGGGCATATTGGCATTCGTGCAAATATGCCACGTATCCCCGCAGTGTCACAACAGTAATCTGATCAGGAGACGGAATGCGACCCAAATGATCACCAAAGTACTTCAGCAGGCCGTCCAGATCTTCCGAATATGATTTCAGAGTCAGAGGAGATGCGTTTCGCTCAATGTGCAGATAGCGCTGAAACGAATCAATTGCGGAGTACATATCGTAGCAAGTTCAATAATTTATTCCGAAAACTCATCTTCCTGCCACGTGGATGCGGCGAATCGATTTTCGCCGGTCTGCTGCTCTGAATCATGTCGCAACTTGCGGACTTTTTGGCTTAGAACCGCGGCATCATACCACGTGAAACTCAGACTTTTATCCGCAGCATAGCGACCCAGTGTTTGCAACAACGAAGCCGAACTGTCGTCTTCGTACAGGAACACGTAGCGTTCCGAATCTTTCACTAAAGCTAGGACGTTCACACCGCTTTGCATGCCAACGGTCCATCCTTGGGAGATTGTCGAACGGAATGAAGTCTTCGATAGGCAAATGCCGTTTTGAGTTATTATCGGTCAATTGGGCGATCAGTTATCGGTATTTTCACAGCTTAAAAACAAAACGACGCCAGGCGTCGCCGCCCTACAGCGTTAGCATCTCGACAATCATCAAATGGACCATAAACCGGATTAAAGTTTTCACACCGATGCAAATACCCCTCTCAGCTACCGCTGCGGCCGTCTCAGCTCAATTCGACATAGTCGCACAACTAAATTAGCATCGACTCCGTCGAAGATGTGGCTGTGCAATATAAGTGGTTTCCTTAAAAAATGTTGTGACATCAACACGTTTTTTGATCGGCTGAGAAATTGTCGTCGCCATGACACACCAAACCGATTCCTTATTCCTATTCGGCGCGTTGACCAAACCGTTCTTGGCGAGGCTAACAGCAGGGTTTGGGACAAGTTCCGCACTGTGTTCTTCTGCAACGCCTTTTATCCATGCTGTCCGGCCAACGATGCATGGCGACGGAAAACGTCAATACTCAAACATGTAGTCTAGCGGCTAATGTAACGACTATCGTTTATAAAGAATCGCAGCCGTAAGTCTTTTGCGCTTGTCACGCCGATTCGAACGGAAATAGCAATCTGTTTTGGGGCTGGGATGCCGCCATTTGTCAGCCACAGTTGCTCGCCAATGGTCAGATTCCAGCCGTCCAGGGATCGGTCAACGGCAAAGGCTTCACACAAACGAGCTGGTCCGCGAGTCAAATTAAGTTTTCGGTCGGTAGACCGCCTCTTTTCCATCAGTTCTAAGCCACTCAAAGGTTCAACCGCCCGAATCAATACGGCACTGGGAACGTCCTCGGGTTCGGTCACGACGTTCAGGCAGAACCGAGCGTGAATCGCGTACACGTAAGCGTGTCCAGGCGGGCCGAACATCGATGCGTTACGACGCCTTCTGCCGCAATAGGCATGGCTGGCTGAATCACCGTGCTTCAAATACGCCTCGACTTCCACAATGCGTCCCGTGGTCAAATCCTCGCCCATCGTACGTACAATAGTTTTTCCTAAGAGTTCACGGGCGACGGCGACGGGATCGCGGTCGTAGAATGTCGAGTCCAGTGGTTCATGCATGTCTTGTCTGCCTGACAATGTCTCTAAAAGTTAACAATAGATTCTCCTTCACACCGAATCTGCGGATTTGCTTGCGACTTTCATCCAACAAGCTTTAGCATATCACTATTCACGACGTCTGTTCTGCTAAAAACGCCAACGGTATATCAGTGCGATTGTCTTGCATTGGGACAGTTGGTCAGCGGAAGATTCACGACACATAATAATCAGCCTCGCCTTCAAGGAAAATTATGGACTCCTTATTCGAAGCTTTGATTGCTCTTGTCGCGTTGACCGCGATGGAAATCGTACTCGGAATCGACAACGTCGTCTTCATCGTCATCCTGACTGATCGCCTGCCCAAACACCAACAGGCCAAAGGGCGCCGATTAGGCTTGGCAATAGCATTGGTAACTCGAATCTTATTGCTCTGTGCACTGAAGTGGCTCATGGGGCTAACCGAACCGATCTTCACATTGTCTCAGTTCGGAGTTCCCGAGAACTGGCTGGGTGAAGAGGTCAACCAAGTCTCGTGGCGTGACTTGATTCTTCTTGGCGGCGGATTGTTCTTGATTGGCAAGAGCGTTCATGAGATTCACAACAACATTGACAGGACAGACCGCAAACGGTCTGCCAAAAAACGCGTTAGTTTCGCCCTAGTGCTGATCGAAATCGCCATTCTTGACATCATTTTCTCGTTGGATTCGGTGATCACCGCAATCGGCATGGCCGAGCATCTTTGGGTGATGATCGTGGCGATCATGCTAGCGATCAGCGTCATGTTGGTGTGTGCCGAAGCGGTCAGCGAATTTGTCTCGCGGCACCCCACACTGAAAATCTTGGCACTTAGCTTCCTGATTCTGATCGGTATAATGCTCGTGGCCCAAGGCATTGGAACGCACATCGATAAAGGTTACATCTATTTCGCCATGGGATTCGCACTGCTGGTCGAATTCTTGAACCTGAAAGTGAGATCAAAGGTGCGTGCAAGCAAAGTCAGTCCGGAAACTTCGACGTAGAAGACCTAACCGTGCGTCCATCTGCTATTTGGAATCTTTTGCCAGTGTATTTATTCGCACAAGGTACGCTTTCTTGTGCTTTTTGGTGCACAGTGCCAGACTAGTCGAAACGATCAAGAGACAGCGACAACGAGTCAAAGAAAAAGGAATAAAGCGTCCGAGCAGATTATTTTCTTGAGCTTGCTTTGTTCCCTTTAAAGCCAGTCCACGGATCATGAAATGGCAAGTAATTTATCTCGATTGTCGGTTCCGAACGAAAACTTGGTCCCACTCCAATCCTTTTTTACTGACGATGAAATCAAGCGACTCACATCTTCGCGGAAGTCGGTGCAGCCGAGACAAGCAACAATTGTATACTGCGTCTACGAAAATCCTTTCGCAAAGAGTGGCGGGGTCTTTGCAGTGGCCGACAACTATTGCTCGACGCTGCAAAAGGCCGGCAAAAAAGTCCTGCTCGTCACACCGTATCACAGCAAACTGAAGACGACTCCGACAGAAATGGATGTGCGACAGATCGGAGAGTGCAACGTCGATTTCGGCGATGATTCGATCAGTGTCACAATATTCGAACATGTGCGCAAAGATGTTCGCTGGATCTTGTTGCGAGCCCCTGGGTTTTTCGAGTCGGACGGAGGCTCCGATGGAACGAACCCGTACGCCCATGCAGATGCGTCTGAGCTACTGACGGATAGTCTTTTTATATCAGCAGCAGTTCCTGACGCCCTGGTTACATTGCGCAAGCGCAAAGACCTGATCGTTCACGTTCAGGATTGGGAACTCGTAACTGCCGCCCTGACTGTGAAGTTATCGCTACTAGATGGTCGACTGCAAAGTGCGGCGGTGGTTCTGACTTCGCACAATCCATATGACCACGCTCTATCAACCATCTCGTTAAGGTTAATCACAAAACGAAAATTCAGGTTGCCGCCCCGGGCGTGCTCCGTGTATCAACACATGATTCCGCTCACGGATAGCCCCGTCACCACAGTGAGTCAAAATTTCGCAAAGGAATTACTGAACGATCCTTTGCACACGCACCACTTGGCAAACCATTTGCAGGACACATTTCAAAACCATGGCGTTGTCGGCGTAGACAACGGACTGTTTGGTAAGTCTCAAAAAGCATATTCAGATCGGGCACTCGAAGCGATCGTGAATAGAATCCCGGACGCAATTCTCAGTGAAAAACTGGCGAAACGCAAACTAATGATTGAGGTCCTAACTCAGTATCAAGATGACCGCATTGTGGGCCATTTGGCCGGTAGCGAGGGTGGACCGCTAAACGAATTATCCGACGACGTACCAGTGTTTCTCATGTTTGGTCGAATGGACCCCGGCCAAAAGGGATTTGATGTCCTGACGCGCGCGATCGAGACATTA
>CAUZSN010000120.1:0-8121 GCA_963582345.1 Planctomycetota bacterium | reverse complement strand
TGGTAATGCTGTCAGGTATGATGTAATTCTGCAGGTCAGTTGCTGTTGCCGCTATCAGCAGGCTGATCAGGAACAAGTGAAAGACGATTCGCCCATACCACCACAATGCATCAGGGCGAACTTCGTCGATCTTTTGGCAGTCGAGCACAACGTAGGCGAAGACGAATCCCCCAAACAACAATCCTGTTGTTAACTCGACCAAGCCACCCCATCGTCCCATCGTCCGACCACAGTTCCGACAGCGAGATCTGGTTACTGTGAAATTGGGTATCCAGAATTGTTGCCACCAGCGTAGGTGGCTTCCGCAATGGATGCACTGAGATGGAGATAGTTTAGGCTCACCGGATACCACATCAATAAATTTCGTCAAGATCGTTCCAGACAGTAAGCCTAAGGTGAAGCCAAGAATCGTCGCGAAAACGTGGAAATTGTCCACGGCAATTGTGTCTGGTCGGTCTAAGAAAAGAAGAACCATCAGTTGAGCGATCGTATTACGATTCAGAGTACGAACAAATTTGTATTCTTGGCCGAGATCAAAGCGTACTGAACGGTGGCCCTGAGTTCCACTGCTGAAGAATAGTTATCTTTCTCAGATTCCGCTGATTGACGTGACCTCGACTTTCACACGATAATGCTGGATGATTTTCTAACGCGTACAATGAGATTGTGATGAAGAAAAGCGAAGCGATCATCCGGCATTTCAAGTTGGAGGCAGTCAAGGACGCTTTGACGAATGTCGGTGTCCAAGGAATGACGGTTTCGGAAGTTCACAGGTTCGGCCGCCAGAAGGGTCATAAAGACACAGTATCGCGGGGCGGAATATACGGTGGATTTTCTACCGAAGGTGAACGTGGAAGTCGTCGTGTCGGACGCTCACACCAGGCAAGTTGTCGACATTATTCTGCAAACAGCGAGAACCGGTCGGATCGGCGACGGAAAAATCTTTATCACGCATTTGGACGAAATGCTACGAATTCGAACGGGAGAAACGGGATCGGAAGCCATCTAAAACAAAACTCTTGAAGACGCCAAGTTCTAAGTGACAGTTGAGTGACGTTGCGATGACTGCATCAGTTGTGACAGAGCAATCGACGCAAAACCGCTTGCGAGTCGCGGCGGTGCGCAAGCAAGCACAAATCCTTCTGGACAGCGGGGCAGCTGGTGTTGAAGTGGCAACGACCATTTCCGAAGGAATGGATCGGTTTGTCATCCAATTATTTCTCGACGCGATCGGACACCTGGGCTCGTGTAATTGGCGGAAGATCGAACGCAACGCCGCGGTTGTGGCTGTCGGAGGGTCAGGCCGCGGCGCCATGGCGCCGTATTCGGATATCGATCTGTTGTTCTTGTACCGCGGTGTCGTTCAAGATGACTTCATGGTCTGCGTTGCACAATTCGTGCGCGATTGCTGGGACGCCGGTTTGACGTTGGGACACAGCGTACGGACTGTGAACGAGTCGATTACGATCGCGTTGAATGATTCACAGGTCGCAACGTCTTTGATTGAAGTGCGCCGCCTGTGGGGTTCCGATGTTCTAGTTCGAGAGTTGAAAGGCAAATTTTGTCGGCGAGTTATTCGTCGTCGGTTGCCTAAATTTATCGAAGATTGCCTAACCGCGCGCGACCATGAGCGTTGGCAGCACGGAGCGGTCGTGCAGCAGTTAGAACCGGACGTTAAACGCGCACTGGGCGGCTTGCGCGATTTACATATGATTCGTTGGATGGGATTCGCAAATTTTGGGACTAGTGACATTGACGCCTTATGTCTGCGCCGGGTCCTAGGTTCAAAAGATTCAAAAAATCTGCGAGATGCCAACGAATTCTTGACCCGTATTCGGATCGAATTGCACTTCGCGGCCGGAAAAGCACAAGATGTGCTTGGCCGTGACGATCAACTGCGCATTGCTAAACAACGAGCGATCGAATCGATGCCAGGTCAGAGTTCAGTCGAGGTGTTCATGCAGGAGTATTTCCGTCACAGCATGGCTGTTGCTGACTTGGCGAAGCGGTTTACATCACTCAATCGACCCAAGTCACTCCGATCTCGCCTGATCACATTTGCCGGCACGCATCGCATCAATAAGATTTTTAAGGTCGGACCGGCCCATATTGACGTTGTCGGCAAGTATCGTGAATCGCTTTGCAGCAATCTTCAGGACATCCTGAAAATATATCAGTTGGCTGCCTCCTATCGGGTCGACGTGGCGCCGCTGTTAGCAGAACAAATCAAAGAATCCGCGTTTACGTTAAGTACCACTGTTTCGCCCGAAGAGGCCAAACTCTTCCTATCGGTTCTGGGAACGACTGGAAATCTAGGGCTGCTGGTGCGCAGTATGCACGACACTGGTGTCCTGGAGATCTTAATTCCTGAATTCAAGCACGCTCACTGCTTGCTGCAATTCAATTTGTATCACAAGTTCACCGTTGATGAACACATCCTTCAAGCCGTCGAGTCAGTCGAACTGTTCGAGCAGAACCAAGGGCCAGTGGGGACCGCTTATCGCAAGATCAATAACAGACAGATCCTGCATTTGGCCCTGATGCTACATGATTTGGGCAAGGGATTTCCAGGCGATCACAGTCAAGTCGGACGACGGATTGCAGAACGAACAGCCCGGCGGTTTCACCTTTCAGCCGATCAGCGTGAAGTATTAATCTTCTTGGTGTACAAACATCTGATGATGTCGCATCTCGCGCTGCGTCGAGACATTACCGATCCTAAACTATTGTTGCGGTTCAGCCATGAAGTGGGAAGTCCGGAAACGCTCAGGATGCTTTACGTGTTGACAGCGGCTGATTTGATGGCGGTTGGCCCCGGTGTGTGGACCAATTGGAAAGCAGATTTGCTGACCGACTTGTACAACCGAGCGATGCATATTCTCAGTGGCAAACCACATCAGTTCAACGCGGACGAGCATTTGAAAAAAGTGCGAGGGCAAGTGCTGGAATCAATGACCCACGATCTGGGTGACGCAAACCAAGGCAGACTCGATGACTGGTATGATGAGCAGTTCAACGTGTTGCCGCTGTACTATCTAAGTTCGACTGTGTCCGAGCAGATTGCTGCTGACCTACACGTGATTCGAACGTTACAGTCGGATGAAATCGTCCTCGAAGGCCAATTTGACAGCGCGACCGGAACAGTGGATTACCGAGTCATTACCAATAAGAGATTCTCCGCCGGCTGCTTTCACCGAATCGTTGGAGTTCTGACAGCGAATCGGTTGAAGATCCTCTCCGCTCAAATCAGCACCACCCAGAATGGCGTTGTTATCGATGGCTTTCGGGTTGTCGATCGCGACTACGCTGGCGATGTCCCACAGTCTCGCATTGACTTGGTCACGTCAGCCATTCGCAACGTGCTGATTGGCCGAACGACGGTAGAAGAGCTATTTCGACGCTACAAGCGATTTGATGCGGAGCACCATGCTGGATCGGTTTCCGACTTACCAATGCGCGTTGTCATTGACAACAGTTCGTCAGAACGATGTACAGTCATCGACGTCTTTGCTTACGATCGCACTGGACTACTTTATACGATCGCACGGACCGTTTTTGAACTGAATTTTTCGGTTGAGCTGGCCAAGATTGCGACCCACTTCGATCAAGTCGTCGACGTGCTTTACGTGACTGATATTAGTGGACGGAAGATTAACGATCAGAGTCGCTTGCGAGCAATCCAAGATGGGCTGGAATCAAAGATCGCTGAATTTCAGTGTGCCGGTTACCTGCGATTCGTTTGAATACGCTGGAATTTTGATCGACGTTACGGTACGAATATCTCTAGAATCCAGACCATACCATCCGGGACTACTTGCGCTTGCGGAGCGTCAGCGGGCAACAGAATTGAATGGCCTTGCTGTAATTCGATAACCTCGCCGTCGCAATGCAACGATGCTTGCCCATCGAGCATCATGAGCACATGAAATCGTTCTCGATCACAGAAGACAAACGTTGAGTCACCAGAATGTCTGCGAAGGGTGAAGTACTGCGATCGGACCAGCTCTTCGGCTGTGTAGCCAGTACGAAGTGTTGTATTGCCTTGCCAAACAACATCTGAGGCGACTGGATCGACCGGGCCGCAGTCGAAATTGATGCAGGAAAGTGCTTGTTCGATATGTAGTTGGCGCGGTTTCCCGTCGGTCCCGACCCGGCCCCAGTCGTACAGGCGAAACGTCAGATCGCTTGACTGTTGCACCTCGGCCAACAGAATACCTTTCCCGATGGCGTGGACGGTGCCGGCCGGGATGAACACGCATTCACCTCCCACGACAGGAAATCCATGCAGGCACTGTTCGATGGTTCCCTCAGCCAAACATTTTTCCAGTAGCGTTCGGTCGACATTACTCTTCAGTCCAACGTACAGCTGACTGTCCGGTTCGGCATGTATGATAACCCCGACTTCGGTCTTTCCGTTCTCTTTCGCATTAAATTGTTGAGCCTGTACGTCGTTCGGGTGAACCTGGACGGATAGTCGGTCAGTCGTGTCTAGAAATTTGAAAAGCAGTGGGAACTGAGATACCCCGTCCTGTTTGCCGAGCAGCGCCTTGCCTTCTTCGGCAACCAGGCGTGCCAACGTCCATCCTTGGTACGGTCCGTTGATGACGACGCTTTGATCAGCTCCATGATCCGAAATCTCCCAACTTTCGGAATAATTAGTCATGTTGCCGATCGACTTTCCGAGGATCGATCCCAGGCGAGTTCCGCCCCAACGGCTTTGTTTCAAAATTGGTTGAAATCGCAGTGGTTGCATTTATTTGTTGTCAATCGTTCTGTGCATTTACCTATTCGATTTGCTAGATTGTAAGCGAGGTGGTACAGCCATCATTCGCCAGGCTTTGCAATTCGACACGAACGTGAATTCCATCAGGTTTGCGGCGATGCATGGATGTCCATAGCGTGCGAGCAAGAATTTGACTTGTCGATAGGCGAGGCTTTGCGAATTGGAGATCGGATTGTCACGATTGTCGATGTTGACGGAATCGAAGTCGGCTTTCGCATTGACGATTTATTCGACGAGCATTCTGTTTCGGATAAGGACGAATATTTGATTCTTTCGAATTAATCGGCCAACTTGATGCTGTTTTGCAGACATACGGCATTGTGGACGGATCGAATTGCTAACGCAGGCATGGCGTTGATTCTGGAAGTTTTCGAGACCACACGGACCGGTCCTTCTGAAAGCAGCGTGTAATCAACCATTAGCAGCGGTCGGGCGTCACTTGCTCGTCAGGGCTTGAATAGCCTCGTCTCGTGTCTCGTAGAGCCTCCACAACTGATCCAGGTGGGTGACTTCCAGAACCTCTTTGCAGTAGGGCGTTAAACCACTGATACCAAATTGCCCACCTTCCTGAAGGTTCGTCCGATTCCAAATGCGGAACAGGATTTCGATAAATGATGATCCAAAAAATTTGATATGAGACATGTCAAGGACGATTAATAGCGGGTCGACATCACTTGCAAGATCCAGTATCACGTCCCGGAGTTCATCAATAATTGGTTCGTCAAGGTTTGCGAATTCCGGTCCGAAACCAATGACGGTTACATCGTTTTCCTTTGTGATTTCGGGAGCTCTGGTATTAGACATGAACTGCCTGGCTTAACAAAAGATCTAGTTGAAACGGTTTCTTGTTTCCGACCTAAGTAGCCGAAGCCGTAACATTCAACACGTTCGAAGACAGCGGTTTGCGAGCACCGTCTATTCAGACGTGTTGGTATCGTGGTTTAGGAACTCATCCTACTTACTGCAATGATAGTGTCAACGATGAATTAGCACCCGACATTGTGATCTGTTCTACGGGCTCATTGATGGCAACGATTGGAGCGTTAGCTGAACCATGAGTTGTTTCTTGTCACGCATGATTGTCACCGAGACGGTGTTGCCCACTTTGCACTTGTCCAGGAGTATAAACAGATCGTTTAGATTCTCCACCGTATTTCCATTGACCGCGACAATTAGGTCTCCTAGCAGTATCGCACCGTTAGAATTGCGACGCGTCGGCAGGAGTCCTGCCTGAGCTGCAGCGCCGTTCTTTAGGACAGTCAGAATCAGAACTCCCTTGAGCCCAAATCGGTCGTACGAATTCGGCCACGTGGTGATTCCCAACCCGGGGCGTTCAACCCGGCCGTAACGGATCAAATCAGGAATAATGTAGTTTACCGTATCGACGGGGACCGCGAACCCAATTCCTTCAGAACCTTCCGATCCCGAACGATTGGCGATGGCCGTGTTCACTCCGATCAGCCGTCCCGCACTGTCTAACAGTGGTCCGCCTGAGTTTCCAGGGTTGATGGCGGCATCGGTTTGAATGACGTCATGAATCGGCCGACCGGTCACGGCGGGAATAGTTCGTCCCAGTCCGCTGATGACGCCTGTTGTCAGTGTCTGGTCCAGCTCGAACGGATTACCTATGGCGAAAACTTTTTGTCCGACCTGCAAGTTGCTGGACATTCCAATTCTAATTGGTTTCAGCTTGTTTTTCGGGGCGTCGATCTTCAGAACTGCCAGATCCTTGTCGGGCTCGGATCCTACTAATCTTGCGTTCCAGGGGGAGTTGTCAGCCAACGTAACCCTGGCAGCCTGAGCCCCCCGAATGACGTGAAAGTTTGTTACGATGTGCCCTTCGGTATCCCAAACAAAACCGCTGCCGGTTCCCTGGGGAATCTCAAACACGTTGAAGCTTAAAGCATCTTGCCGCACGGCCAGGTTCGTCACATGAACTACGGAATAGGACGACTGGGAAAATAGTTCGATGGTTGACTTTTCGTCCGCGGCCAGATCGCCGCGCGGGGTGATTTCACGTGGTCTAGCGTCGGGGTCATGTAGTGGCGAACGACTATCACTGAGTGAGTGAAAGATCAGAACACAGACTAGGACCAATAGAACCAAGACGAGCCATGTGTTTACCGTCGGTTGACGAGCGACGTTCTCCGATCGAACACCTCCAGAGTCGGGTCCGTTGTACTCCATGTTGAGTTTGCCTTGGATTGGTTGAAGATTGAATCAAATCAACCTGGCTGTCTTCAAATGCAAGTCGCTCACCGCATTTAGGAATCGATGTCGCAATGGTGAAGCCGTCCGATACTAACGCTGCCAATGAACGATTGCCACCCATGATCCGCGTTCGTCAGAACATTCACCGAGCCAAAGTCTATTGACCTAACGTCGGCACGAGCAGTAGGATTCGGCCGTGCTCTGTGGCAAGTAGGGCGGGTTGTTGTTTTGTCGCGAAAGTATCATCGCAGAGACACACATCCGAATGTGTCTGCACACCTGGCATAAACAATATGCGATTGTCGGGGCGCCGTAGCCAAGTGGTCTAAGGCAGGGGATTGCAAATCCTCCATCGCGGGTTCGAATCCCGCCGGCGCCTCTTTTAAGCGGTCTCAATGCCATGTTAGCCGTTGTACTTGCTGTGTGACGCGTATGATTAATGTTCAGTTTTCCTGGTCGATTGACGGTGATTCCACCGTCGTGGTTCGGCCATGCGAAACGTCAGCATTCCGCCAGTCACGCTCACGGCGCAAATCGACAGGAAAACGAAGTCGAATCCGAACAAGTCGACTAGCAGTCCGACGAGTGGTGACAGGCAGAACGGTATGGCCATACAAACATTGAAAGTGCTGATGTAATGTGGATGGTCCGCCGGCTCGGCAAGTTCTAGAGTGTAGTTGATAAGAGTCCTGATAGTCACCGGTGCTAAGCCCAGCAGGAGAAACGTGATCCAGAACAGTCGCTGATTATTTTCGAAATGCGTGCTCGTCAGGTATAGCGCGATCGGTGGTGCCATCGAAATCGCGAATATTTCAATTCGGATCGCCAGTCGGTTGCCGAAGCGATCGGCAATGGCTCCTAAGATCAAACTAAAAACGCCTACTGCTCCAGTTTGGGCGATGATCCAGATCATCAAATGGAATCCTTCTGCCTTGAGGTTCAACCGTTCCCGGCCCAGTGCCTGGTAGTGCGGAAACAACAATTGCACCGTGATGAACAACATGGCGACCACGGCCAGTCTCCGAAAATTTCGGTCATGGCAGAAAAGGTTCCAAGCAGCACGAAAGTGGTTCGTTGAATCTTGCTGATCGGTTAAATTGTCATCTGCCGGCTCGACAATGGCCCAA
>CAUZSN010000119.1:0-8222 GCA_963582345.1 Planctomycetota bacterium | reverse complement strand
ACAGACCAAAGAGTTCCGTTGTTACAACAGAAAAGTCAATTTCCCGTAACGCCAGGCGGTCGCCATACCGAAAGGTTAGTCCCTGAACGGAAATTGCGGTTAAGTTAGGCATCAGTGGCTATTGTAAGACGACTTGGTCGGTGCGGAACCATTTGAGTTATGTTCGTCGGAGGACAGAGTGACGTCGTTTTGGGGAACGTCGACCGAATAGTAGTGCACCCCAACGTCGGGTAGCAGTGCCAGCGGCAATCCCAGCGCCAGAATGGTCGTGGGTGCTAAAATGAGGTACTTCCAATTCCTCTCAAATTTCAAGTGCATGAAATATAGCATTACGCACAACGCTTTTGTGGTCGAAATGGCGAGGACAATGACCGCGACGATTACTCTGTTGTCAATCTGAATCACGTCGGCTGCCACGGAGAGTGCTGTCAAACAGCAAAGTGTCACAAAGACCATCAAGTAGTTGACATCATGATGACGAGCGTGTTCTTTATCCATACGCATTAGTCCTCTTTTCGTTGCGATTCCGTCCGTGAGCGACATTCCTCTTACGATATACATGTTGATCAGGCTCTGCCTGATCAACATGCCTCAGAAACTACCTGACCTATTCAAATGATATAAAGCATTGGGAACAGGAAAATCCAAACTAAGTCCACAAAGTGCCAGTACAAACCCGCGTTTTCAACGTAGTTGTTCCAGCCATTCAGGTTCGTGCCCAGGGATAAGACGACGCCGAAAATAATCATTCCGATGATCACGTGTAGAGCGTGAAATCCAGTCATGATGAAATAGGTCGAGGCAAACATGTTGCCGTAGACAATCGGATGCAGATGATCCGGATTTTCGGCGCCGTGCACGCCGCTACGGATTAAGTTCCCGAACTCCTGATCCTGGGCCAGTCTCTTCAAATCTTCTTGGACTTCTGGCAACGTGATAGGGTCAAGCTCTTCGGCGGCCCTGATCGATAAATCCGGAGTTCTCGGGATGTCGACAGTCTTGCCATCGATATTCAGTGTCACCATCTTGGCAGGGTCGGTTTGTTCTTGTTCGTTGAAGACACCTTTGGTTTCCTTGCCATCTTTTGTAGTTGTAATTACTTTGCGACGTCCCAACGGAATCGCCAACGATACGTTACCGACGACGTGTCCCTTCAGATTCAGAAACTCCTCGGCCAGTCGTTTTTGCATCGTGTACTCCGTCGGTAACTTACCGGCTAGCTCTTCGACGGTCGGTTGCTTGCTTTTCTGGTCAGCCGACACGAGCGGGGCTAATTGTGCTATTACGACAGCCTGCATTTCATTGACGACTTTCGTCATAACCTCGCGGTTATTTTCCGGAATGCGGCCCGGCAGAATATCGTGAGATATTTTTCCGTAGTACTCGTACCCTTTGATGCTCAAAAATAGACACGCGAGCGCAAACACCAGCCACAGGTACTTGTTCGTTTTCACGAAATTCTGTTCGCCCATTGCCTCGTGAGCTACCACGACGAAGTAGCTGGAGAGAATTAGAACAAAAGTGTTCACCGCACCGGCCCAGACTCGGATATGCGTAATATCCGGATCGGTTGGCCAGCCGCGTGACCCCAACCGAAGCACGATGTAGGTGCCGATAAAGGCTGTGAAGAACATGATCTCGGTGCCCAAAAATAGCCACATGCATAGCTTGGAATTTGGGATGGCCAGGCCCATTTTTAGTGGCGCAAAACCCTGAGAGGAAGTCGCGTGTGCCATGTCGGTATTCTTCTTTCTGACAAATCTCTCAATGTAACAATTGCAAATAATCCCATGTCAGCACTAGCAACAACGTGGGCAGATAAATCAATGATGACCAAAGCAGTTCGCGCGCAGTTCGGACGGATTCAGCGACCGCAAAACGGACGGAGCAGGCTAAGTAGCCTGCTCCGAGAATCAGCGCTCCGAACAGATAATTGTTTCCTGCTAATGTCAATTGCATCGGCAGCAGGCTGACGGGGATCAGCGCCAACGCGTATACCATGCTGATTAAGCCGATGACTCTGGCTGAGGGCCTTGACGAAGGCAGCATTTGCAGCCCGGCTTGGTGGTACTCATTACGGTATAACCAGGCAATCGCCAGGAAATGTGGGAATTGCCAAAGAAACAATATCGCAAACAGTGTAAATGCTGCTGCGTCCAGTTGGCCGCCACCTGCCGTCCAACCCAACACCGGCGGCAACGCGCCCGGAATCGCACCAATGACCGTACAAAACGAAGTCACCCGCTTTAACGGTGTGTAGACGGCAGCATAAAACACAAAAGTCACCACAGCCAAGACGGCTGTTAGCGTGTTAACCCAGATGACCAAGTACATCGTGCCGAGAATTCCAGTGGCCAAGCCGAAGAACAATCCTTCCGCTGGCAGCAGGCGGCCGCAGGGCAAAGGGCGATTGGAGGTGCGACGCATTCGCGCATCACTCGAGCGTTCGATGAATTGATTCAGAGCGCTGCAGCCGGCCGCGACCAGCGCGATTCCAACCATAGCGTGCGAAAGGCCAGCAAGTTGCCAATTTCCGGACGCGCCAAGCGTATAACCAACGGCAACGGTCACCAAAGCGAACACGGCAATTCGCGGTTTAGTCAGCTCGAGATAGTCGAGCATCCTTGCCAACACGGCGGCACGCGCCGAGATCGGCACGCTTCCGGGCGCGGCACATGATCGAGGCGAATTGACTGCTCTCATCCGAAACCTCCAGTTATCGATAACGCATTGCCAACGCCGGCTTCGTCAGCCTGCTGCAACCTTGCGTTTTGGGAATCCAAGCAGTTTAGACGAGACACTCGCAGCGAGAGATTGACCGAAGTCATCAACAACAGCATGCCGACCACCGTATGGGATGTACGCATCACGATTTGGACAATCGAATCCTTGACGGTAACATATCCCAGCGGTGTAAAGCCAAATTTTGTTACCCAAGAACCCGCTCCCAAAACGACTTGGATCAGGACTAGGCCCAACAATAGATGAGCCGGATGTCGAAGCCATCTAATTTTAGTGATGTACGCTGCAGCGACATTCATCAGTACCGCCAGCAATACGACTAACGCAAACGCTAGATGTTCATGTAATCCCGTCCCCAGATGTCGTATCAACCCACCAAGGACGTATTGGATGAAAATGACCACTGACGCAGTGATAGAAATAGGCTTTACGTAACTGGCTGTAACGAACCCATGTGAACCGTCCACGGACAGCCAAGATTGGCTGGTGAACAACGCCATGCTAGCAATCAATACGAAGACACATGCTGCGAATCCCGCATGGATTAACGCAAGTCGGGGATCGTTCAAAAGGACTCGGGCTCCTCCCAGCAGCCCCTGCAGAACCACGCCTATCAGTACCGCTGTCCCCAGAATGTGGACCCAGCGCCGAGTTTCATACCGCCACACCAGGACACATAACGCGATGCTGAACAATCCAATCACGATTCCCGCCAAGCGATGTCCGTGCTCAACGAATTTATCTCCCGCTGATTGCAACCACGGATAAGCTAACATGCTATAGCCGTCGGACGACGGCCAATCGTTAAAAGCCATGCCGGCGCGAAGTGTCGTGACCGCAGCACCAACGACAATCGGCAACAACGCGATACAGGTCGTCGCCACCGCAAATCGGTGGATCCAGGGGTGATAGCGGTGCATTGTCATCAGTAGAAATGTACAAGTCAGTTAAAAAGGTAGCTATCACACTCCGCATGCGGAGTGTGATAGCTACGTTGGTCGTGGCACCGCCGAACTACGTTCTCTCTGATGCGAGCTGTAATAATTCATTATGACGAGCTGGCGCTGTCCGCGTCTTCTTCCTGCTCCGGCGACAGATATTCAGTCTGCATTAAATAATCCCGGTCGCTGACCAACGGAGATGAGTATTCGTACGGTCCGCGGTAAACGACTGGTGGTACGTCAAAGTTTCCATGAGGCGGTGGCGACGGCGTGGACCATTCCAGGCTGTTCGCATTCCACGGGTTCCGCCCAACCTTCGAACCTCGAAAGATGCTGTAAAAAAAGTTTCCTAACAGCAGGATTTGTGCGAAGCCCATGACGATTGCCGAGGCTGTGATGAACTGATTCAGTGGCAGCAGATGCTCTAGGTAGGGGTGGATGTAGGGATCGGCATAGCGCCTTGGCATCCCGGCTACCCCTAGCATGTGCATTGGAAAGAACGTTCCATTAAAACCGACAAACGTAAAAAAGAAATGAATCTTGCCGACCGTGTCGTTCATAGTGCGGCCGAACATCTTTGGGAACCAGTGGTGGATAGCACCGAAGACGCCGAACAGAGTTGCCCCAAACAGAACATAGTGGAAGTGTGCGACAATGAAATAGGTGTCGTGTATGTAGATATCGACCGGCACAGCTGCCATGAAAATCCCACTCAGGCCGCCAACGATGAATAATGTAACGAATGCGATACAGTTCAGCATTATGGCATTAAACTGAAATTTTCCGCCCCAAATTGTGCCGATCCAGTTGAACGTCTTGATAGCTGAAGGCAGAGCGATCATCATTGTCGAGACCATGAACGTCATGCCCAAAGCCGGATTCATACCGCTGATAAACATGTGGTGTCCCCAGACGATAAATCCCAATCCCGCAATTGCGGCCATCGAGTACGCCATCGGCTTGTAGCCGAAAATGGGCTTTCGGCAATGCACAGAGAGCATATCCGAAACCATGCCCATGGCCGGCAGTAGCATGATGTAGACAGCCGGATGCGAATAGAACCAGAACAGATGTTGCCACAATAGCGGTTGTCCTCCGCCGACAGTGGGATCAGCGTTGTTGATGACTAAGCCCGACGGGACAAAGAACGTGGTGTGGATTCCAAAGAATGGAAACCGGTCGAATAGCAGCATAAAGCCGGCCGCGGTCAGCACAGGCAGAGCGAACGCTTGCAGAATAGCGGTAATCAACATGGACCAAATGGTTAGCGGCATGCGGAACAGAGTCATTCCCGGCGCTCGCATGTTGATAATGGTTGTCATGTAGTTAACCGAGCCTGCCATCGAAGAGACTCCGACGAACGTCACCCCCAATAACCAGAACGTCTGAGCAGCGCCCGAACCGGGCGCTGCATCTCGGATTGCCGAGAGTACGGGATACGATGTCCATCCGGCGGCTGGTCCGCCTCCGAATAGAAAACTTATGAAGAAGCAAAAGATGGCCGGCACCATGAACCAGTAACTCAGCATATTCAACGTGGGGAAGGCCATGTCGTCGGCACCGACCATCAGCGGGATTAGAAAGTTCCCAAATGCTCCGGCTAAGATCGGAATGATGACTAGGAAAATCATCACCGTGGCGTGCATCGTGAAGAGCATTGTGTAGAATTCGGGCGAGATCTGGCCTCCTGTTGCGGAAAACTTCAGGCTGCCGAAAATCGGCATGAACTCCCACGGTCGTGCCAACTGCCAACGCACGCCCAGCGCCAACGACCCGCCGACCATTAGCATGAACAGGGTAGTAAACAGGAACTGCACACCAATGACTTTGTGGTCGATCGAGAAGATATACTTACGCAGAAAGCTTAGCTCGTGGTGTTCGGCATGCGCGTGAGCCTCAGTATGCTCAACGGCCACTCCAGACGCGGGGTTTAATGTGCTCACTGTCGCACCTCACTACTCTTTCTGTATCAACGACTGGTTCGCTGGCTTCATGACTCCATCGTAGAACTGTTCGTGATGGAGTTTTTTTAAATAAATCCAAAACTCTTCTTCGGTTTGCGCAAAAACTCGGCCGCGCATTTTGTAATGTCCCCAGCCGCAAAGTTCAGCGCACGTCAAGTCGTACCCAATGTTGTTGCCATCATCGTCCAGTTGCTCACGCATCACCTCGAACCAGATCGGGATTACTTGTCCCGGAACGGCATCTTGTTTAATTCGCAGACCTGGAACAAAAAAGGAATGTTGGACGTCGGCCGATTTTAACCGAATCCCGACCGGCCGGTTGATGGGAACGTGCAGATCATTGACCGTGTACAAATCGTCAGGTTGTGGTTTTGGCCTTAGCAGCTTTGGGTGTCCCGTTGTCGGGTCGATGCCTGGGTAACGAATACGCCATTCGAACTGCCGAGCGGTGACCTCTGCAATGGGTTCCCTGACGGCTGCCTGGATTTCGTTTGGAAAAGCAGCCTCCACACGAAATTGCATCCACACATCCATCTGATACAACGCGATAAACAGCAGGACGCCGGAAGGGACGATGGTCCACAGTACTTCCAGGTTATGGTTGCCGTGAGTGTACCACGCCTTTTCTTGAGTGTTCTGGCAGCCGTGCCACAGGACGTAGGCCAAAGCGATATGCGTCGCAATGAACGCGATCGTCACGATGTACAGAATCAGGAAGAACAGATTGTCGATTTGCTGACCCAATTGTGTGGCCGCTTCGCGATTGCCTGGGAACCACCAGCCCATGGCCGGTGAAATCAGGCAGGATAAGATGGCGGCAATCGGCCAAACGATAAATAAACCAACCCAAAACTTGTTCACAACTTAGTCGCTCCTCGATGCGGTCAAGGCAGGTTTGGACGCCGACTTCGTTGGCGTACTGCCGTGTGAATTGGGCGAAGACGTTGGCAAGCGACGTGGGAAGGGAACACTCATCACATAATTGACCAGATCCCAGATTTCGTTATCGTTGAGTGCCGTGCCGCCGAAAGCGGGCATAGGCGTGCCCTTGATGCCGGCATAGATGCGACGATAAATGTCAATCGGCCGGCGCCCACCGCGGTAAATGCCACGTGTCAGGTCACGCGGTTTCAGTTTGTTGCCCCAATCATCGAACAGACCGGGTTCATCGTATTGCTTGCCGAGTTTATTTTTTTGAACGGATTCCGTCTGAGGCCCGTCTCCGCGTCCCGCGATTCCGTGACAACCAGCGCACTTAGTCTTGGCCGATAAATACAACTCGCGGCCGCGAGCGATTGAATGTGGGTCCTTTTCGGGATCCGTTCTTGGAATTGAAGGGATAACAACGCTGCTTTTTTCTTCCGCTCGTGCCCAAAGACGATCAAGGTTCGACGCTGCATTATCGATGGAATTACGAAAGTCTTCGTCCAAAAAACCCTTTAGGTCATTCAGAGGATCGTCGTCAGGATTTCTGCCGCTGTCTTTCCATCGTTGACGTTGTTTGTTGAATTCTTCCTTCGAATAGTCTGCGGCGAGTTCCGTGACCAGGATTTTTTCGAATTCGCCACGGATGGCCAGCCAACGGACATATTCGATGATCGAATCCAGCTTCTCCTCCTCAAGCAGCATAAACGACGGCATGTAGGTGCCGTGAATTCCACGGCGGACAATTCGTTTCAGGTCATCCCGACTAGCGCGGTCGGCCTGCTTCGTCGACGTGAACTTGAAGATTCCCAGTCGGTAGTCGCGCGGCCGAGGATTGAGATAATTGGCGGTCGGACCGTTCCCGTCGCCGGTGACGCCGTGACAGTGCATGCAATGGTGCATGTAATTCTTTTGTCCGTGGAGTAGGACGTGACCGACGATCAGAAACTTATCGCCAGAGTCAGGAGGCGATTCTAGTTGTGCGTTGACCGACAATTCCAGTGTGGACGCATCGAATCCCGTCGCCTGAAAGTCGATTCGCGTCTCTTTACCTTTTCTGTTTTCGGTGACGGCGTCTGTGTACTTTCCTGTGATCCACAGTAACCCCAAGCCTTCCAAATCGTCAGCGGTCAAATCATCCTCGACGGAACTCAGATCTAGGCTCACCTTAAAGCGACTAGATGAACTTCCTGGGCCCATGACCTGGCCTTGCAGGCGACCGAAGCGGATGGCGGCATCCGAAAACCTCAACCAAGCGATCAGTTGACTTGGCGTTCCGAAGTGTCCGTCAACTGTATCTTCCACCGGTGCACGGGCTTGGGAGATCAGGTCGCCAGTGCGCTGACTGTATACAAACTCCGCGTTAGGTGCGTCGCAACCGATGAGCAACAACACGGTGATAACGGCGAATTTTAAAATCAATTGTGCATTCACGGATCAAGCCTCGTTCGGTCTTCCGGAATTACTTGAACTGATCTGCACCGTACCCTGCTTTATCGAATTCAAAAATCTCTCCGTCTTTATCTAGTCGAACTTTATACTTCCGTTCCAGGAAACCGGACTTTTCGTGCCAGATGCGGAATTCCAGCTTGACGCCGGTCGGAAGAGTTTTGATTTCGAACGCGCCGTTTTCATCCGTTACCGCGGCAAA
>CAUZSN010000118.1:0-8238 GCA_963582345.1 Planctomycetota bacterium | reverse complement strand
AGCAAAGGTTCGTTCGACTACAAAGGATTCGTTCGACTACAAAGGATTCGTTCGACTACAAAGGAGAGGTGCATGATGCACGAAAAAAAGGGACTTGCGGAGCAAGAATTCGCGACTGGCTCAAACAATGAGAAGACACAGGAAATCAGTCTCGACGCGACGCAGGTCATCTCGGTCGCCCGGAACGGCAATGGTCGAGTTACTGCAACGGCGACTGCCACGAAGGTTGATTCACACTTTTGCCCACGAGGTACCGATCCCTTTGACACAGTTGAATGGGAACAGCGCACCGCTCAAATTAAAGATGAATCGGGCGACGTGCTGTTCGAACAAAAAGATTGTGAAATCCCAACATCGTGGAGCCCGTTGGCGACGAATGTCGTGGTCAGCAAGTATTACTACGGCGAGCCGGGAACGGATGAGCGGGAAACCAGCGTACGTCAGGTCATTCACCGTGTGGCTCGGACAATCGCCGATTGGGGCACCGTCGATGGCTATTTCGAATCCGCCGCTGACGGCGAGAACTTCTACCGTGAATTGGCCTGGTTGTGCTTGCATCAGTACGGTGCGTTCAACTCGCCCGTGTGGTTCAACGTGGGCTTGTACCACCAATACGGTGTCAAGGGTTCGCGAGGCAATTACTTCTGGGATGTTGAAACCAAATCGATTCGCCGTTCGGAAACTCCGTACGAGTACCCGCAGGCGTCCGCCTGTTTTATCCAGTCGGTCGAGGACAGCATGGAAGACATTATGCGTCTTGCGACCAGCGAAGCATTGCTGTTCAAATTCGGTTCGGGCACTGGAACCGATCTGTCGACGATCCGTAGCTCGCAGGAGAAGCTTTCGGGAGGCGGAGTGCCATCAGGCCCGCTGTCGTTCATGCGTGTATACGACCAGATTGCAGCCGTCGTCAAATCGGGCGGTAAGACGCGCCGAGCTGCCAAGATGCAAAGCCTGAAGGATTGGCATCCCGACGTTTTAGAGTTCATTCAGGCCAAGGCCAAGGAAGAGAAGAAGGCCCGGACATTGATCCAGAGCGGCGAGTACGAAGCAAACTTTAACGGCGAAGCTTACAACTCGATCATGTTCCAAAATGCGAACCTGTCGATTCGCGTCAGTGACGACTTTATGCAGGCGGTTCTGGACAATGCCAAATGGAAAACACATTGGGTCACTATTCCCGACCATATCAGCTCCGAGCATGACGCTCGGTTCTTGATGGGCGAGATCGCCGAAAGCACCTGGTACTGTGGCGATCCCGGTCTGCAATACCACACGACGATCAACAATTGGCATACGTGTCCGAATACCGGGCCTATCAATGCGTCCAATCCGTGCAGCGAATATATGTTCCTCGATGACACGGCTTGCAATCTGGCTAGTATCAACCTGCGGAAATTTCAGGAAGAAGACGGAACGTTTGACGTCAGCGGCTTTCGCCAAGCGGCGTCGATATTCATTACGGCGCAGGAAATTCTCGTCGATCATGCCAGCTATCCGACGCCGGCGATTGCCGAGAATAGCCATCGATTTCGTCCGTTGGGTCTCGGTTTTGCGAATTTGGGCAGCCTGTTAATGTCGATGGGAATTCCATACGACAGCGATACCGGCCGAGGCATCTGCGGAGCGTTAACAGCGATTCTGACTGGTCAAGCTTATCTCACGTCCAGCCAAATCGCACGAGACGTCGGCTCCTTCTCCGGCTACAAGGAAAACGACCAACCGATGCAGCGAGTGATGCAGATGCATCGGAATGCGGCCGACAAGATTGATCTCGCTTGTCCCGTATATCTGTCCAACGCTGCCAAATTGGTGTGGGACGAGTGTTTACAGTCAGGCCAACGCTTCGGCTACCGCAACTCCCAGGCCACCGTACTGGCGCCCACCGGCACGATTGCCTTCATGATGGACTGCGATACGACTGGCATCGAGCCGGACATCGCACTGGTGAAGTACAAGCAGTTGGCCGGTGGAGGAATGATGAAGATCGTTAACCGTACGGTTCCCGAGGCGTTGGAGGTGTTAGGTTACGACCGTCGCGAAATCAAGGACATCATCGACTACATCGATAAAACCGATACGATTGAAGGAGCCCCCGTCCTGAAGGACCAGCATTTACCGGTCTTCGATTGTGCATTCAAGCCGGCCAATGGTAGTCGGTCGATTAACTGGCGAGCTCACATTCAAATGATGTCGGCCGCGCAGCCATTCATATCCGGGGCGATTTCGAAGACAGTCAACATGCCAGAAGACTCGACGGTCGCAGAGATCGAAAGTGCTTACATTGCAGGTTGGCAGCTTGGCCTAAAGGCACTGGCCATCTACCGCGATGGCTCCAAGCAAAGCCAGCCGTTGGCGACGACCAAGGAAGGGGACCGCAAACAGAAGACAAACAACCACGGTAACCCAGTGCGCCGCCGCTTGCCAGCGACACGGCAATCGATTACCCACAAGTTCTCGGTCGGCGGGCATGAGGGTTACATTACAGTCGGTCTTTTCGAAGATGGGTTGCCGGGTGAATTGTTCATTACGATGGCCAAAGAAGGCAGCACCGTTGGCGGGCTGATGGACACCATCGGTACGCTGACGTCGATGTCATTGCAATACGGCGTCCCATTGGTCGCACTAATGGACAAATTTACTCACATGCGATTCGAGCCATCGGGCTGGACGGGCGATCGTGACATTCCGCATGCCAAGAGCGTTGTCGATTACATCTTCCGCTGGTTGGGAATGCAGTTCATTCCTAGCTATCGTGAAGAGAATCGTCCGCAACGAGAGAATTCCGATGACAAGGAATCGAACCCTCAAGCCGAAGTCACCTCAGTCGAATTAATTCAGCGGGATTTGGAATCGCTGGTCGGATCTCGTTTGAGCACCGGCGAGCGTTCGAATGGCTCGGGTTTTCACGAAAAATTGGACGGGCCCGCTATTCGCAGTCAACAATTTGCCCGGTATCAATCAGACGCTCCCGCTTGTGACAACTGTGGTTCCATTACGGTTCGCAACGGAAACTGCTATCTCTGTCATAACTGTGGAAACAGCATGGGATGCAGCTGATGGAGCAGCAAGTCTCTTGCAGACCCACCCCAGTCTCAGGATGGACTGGGGTGCCTTTTTTTGCGCGCTATAGCCGTTTTCCACATCCTTTTCTGGCTATGAAAACGGAGATTTTATGATAATTCATCCCTTAACTTACAATTTTTGGTGAATTCAATACTTAGACTGCCTCGATTAGCTCACTCTTTTTCTTGGGGACCGCTTTTAATGGCCCAGACACTGCTTCGGATTGATGGTGAGGTTGAATGTATGGTTGAGCTGACTTTCGGAGATTTGATGGCGTTTCGCATGGAAGAGCAGGTCCGCGACGTTGGCCGGTTTCATCCCACACGTTCAGGGGATGGAGTGACATTGAACTCGATTCTGGAACGCGCGGAACCAAAGCCATCGGCCACCTATTTGACGTTGCATGCGACGGCGGACGATTTTTCAGCCAGCGTTCCATTGGACGCTGTTCGTGATGAAGGGGTCGTCGTTTATCAGCTTGACGGGGGACCGCTGCCAGCTTCAAAAGGAGGACCGATTCGCTTTCTGATTCGGAACCCCGTTGCTTGTCACACCGACGAGTTAGACGATTGTGCTAACGTTAAATTCATCGATCGGATTGAGTTGACGGTTGGACGCGGCCGCGACACTCGTCCTGATGACGACGAAAGCCACGAAGAGCTGCACCGTCGCCAAAACGCTTCGTGACGCGAAAGAAGCATGCCAGGCACTGAGGACTCAGCGTTCTTGAAGGATGTCGATGACTGGCGCCAACAGTTCGCGGGAATTTTGGCTCAGCACCATCCGCAACTGTCGCAGCATCAGGTAGATGACTGCGCACAGCGGACAATTGGTGATATCATTTTTCTGCGGTTGTGTGAAGAGCGCCGTATTACGATTGGCGTACGATTAAAAGACATCCTGCGTGATTCGAACGTTGGATCCACTTTTAGCAGACTAATTCGGAAGGATGCGATCGATAACGACTCGGTAATGGCGTTCGACGAAACGTTGAAGGATATCATCAAAAAACTCTACGAGCCCAACGGATGGTATTCAATCTCGGCGTTGAGCTGCAAAATTTTGGGTCGAATTCACGAGCATTTCCTGGAAAAAATTGAGCGGACGTCATCGGGACAAAGGTCCTCTGCCGAAGAAAAATCACAGACAAAAAAAACGAACGGCGTCTATTACACACCTAAATACGTGGTCGATTACATCGTCCAGAATGCTGTCGGAGGTTTACTGGACGGCAAGACGCCGGAGCAAGTCTCGAAGTTGCGGATCCTTGACCCAGCGTGCGGTTGTGGGGCGTTCTTGATTGGTGTTTACCAGAAACTGTTAGATTGGCATCTAGATTGGTATCACCGAAACGAATCCATCACGCACTCGAGCCATATCTACCAGCGCGACTCTGGCGAGTGGTGTCTAAACTCGAGTGAACGAAAACGCATTCTGAAGAACAGCATCTATGGTGTTGACTTGGATTTTCGTGCTGTCCAAATCACACGATGGTCGCTCTTACTGAAGGCCTTGGAAGGTCAGGACGACGAATCAAACAAACGACTTCAGCCGTGGCCGAACGGCTGCGTATTGCCGGTTGCGCCAAACAACATCAAGTGTGGAAATTCGCTAATTGGCCAAAACTTCAGCGATCGCTCGCAGCTCGATCCGCTTAACGACTCACAAAGCCAACCGCCGAATGCGTTCGATTGGGGTAGCGAATTCCCTGAAGTGATGTACCAGGGCGGCTTTGATGCGATCATTGGGAATCCCCCGTATCGTCGCGAGATTCAGAACAAACGATTTCTGGACGGAATGAACAGCACAGTTTTCGGACGCAAGTACCGAACGGCTCGTATGGACTTTTGGTACTATTTTCTGCATCGTGGGCTTGAACTTTTGAAGCCAGAAGGAGTGCTGTCTTTTATCACAAATGCCTATTGGACAGCTAGTTCCGGAGCAGAAAAGCTGATTACGGAACTGCGCGATATGGCGCGACTCGATGAAATCTTCTATTTAAACAAACTGCGTGTCTTCACTGGTGTCTCAGGCCAACACATGATTCTTCGCATTACGAATGTCAGCGACCAAGCGTCGACAACCATAAAAATTGCACAATCGGGCAGCACCCGAACGGCTGAGCCGTTCGTCTCGGGAAAGGCGCCTGTTATTGAGTTTAACAAGACAAGCGATCAACTGTTTCGCCACGGCGTGATCGACCTTCAGCCACCAGCCAAGCAGCTGTTGTCGAAAATCGATCGAGGAATCCCCCTTAGTGAGCTGGGAAAAATCCGGCAGGGCATCGTCGAAAACCCTCCGTGCATCAACAGAAAACTCAACGACAAGTTCGACAACACTTGGCAAGTTGGTCAGGGAGTCTTCGCCCTATGTGATCAGGAACTTGCGAGCCTAAATCTTCCCGATAACGAACGTCAACTGATCCGCGATTACTATGATCTGTGCGATTTAGACCGTTATTACATCGCCTTGAAGGCGTCACGACATCTGATCTATTCGACCCGCAAGACATGTCCTGCTATCGACGATTATCCAATCATTCGTGAACATCTGAAACAGTTTGAGCGGATCCTGGAGTGCCGACGCGAAACTCGCATGGGTTCGAATCGCTGGTGGCATCTACACTGGCCGCGCGATGAATCTTTATGGCTCTCACCGAAGATTATCTCGCTGCAAATGGCAACTCGTCCGTCCTTCGTTCCGACGTTCGAACCGGTCTATGTCCCATTTAGCGTCAATGTGTTCGTGCCGCGAAACACACGCTGTGAAAACGTTTACTACATCACAGCAATCTTGAATTCTCGACTGATCTGGAAATGGCTCCAACATCACGCAAAACGCCGCGGTGTTGGTCTGGAGATCAACGGACACGTCTTGGCACGCGCACCCATTTGTGAAATCAATTTTGACAGGTCCAATGATAGGCAGCGTCATGCGAGAATTGTCTTCCTTGTCCAGAAAACCATGTCATGGAACCAACGCTTGAGAATGACGAATTCCTATAATGAACGTACCTCAATCGATCGGCAGATTAACTCCATTGAGCAACAGATCGATTCTTTGATCTGTGAGCTGTACGGGTTGACGAACCAGGAAATTCGGGCCGTCGCCGCAGCGACAAGATTTGAGTGATGTATGCACAAAAATGAGGGTTCAATCAGAGGACAACTCGCTAATTGTGTCTTGTCGCTGTCAACGAACCGAAGGATTAAGATTGAATGAGCGACGTTGCCTCATTTCTGCAAGATCGTAATTCTTCAGCGTACTGACGCGGAAATTCTCGCTCTATTCGTTTGTGTAATCGCGACGCCTGTTCGTAGTCCTGTTTGATTTTTTCGATCTGTTACACCTGAAAGACAAGTCGACGTCAACGGGTACAAATCGAAACAATTCAACTGATTATTTCTGTCTTGCAAATTGCGTTCAAAAATTGGCATGGCCCTCTGGTATTGATCGTTGCAATAGTATGCGACTGCCAACGCATTCAACATGTTAGGGTTAGGCGACAATTGGACTGCCTGTCTCCAGTAACGCGACGACCCGTTTCGCGTTGTGCAACTCTTTCGGTGCTGTAGCAAACACTCACGCGAGACGATTCAGTTGTCTTACGTTACCTGGATTCACCGTCACAGTCTGTTTGTCTTTTTAAATCCAGTGTCGAAGTTTGGTCAACATTGCCTCACGTCGTTGCAGGTTCCATATCACTGCGACAAACGCACCGAAGAGAACAAAGAACAGTGTGCTCGCAGCAATGACTAGCAATAAAGGGCGAGATGCTTTTGTGCTGAACGCATTCGTTCGAGTGATCGATGGAGAAAAAAGACACCGACACGACGCACACCAATTCAAATATCGAGTCCACCCCTGTCCAATACTTGACATCCATCGAGTGTCAAACAACCGGGATGGTTCAATTGTCCATTGCAAAGGCCGAAGGCAACGTGTCACATTACTGAAATAGTCGACCGGCATAACCGACGACTCGGCTTGTATCTCCTGTGACATCAGCGGACGTCGCATAGCCGACGCGGTGCGATCGCTGCACCGCGTTCATTCGTTTTAAAGTTTTCAACACGATCACGGCCGGGATCATTCCGCACATGCTGATGTTATTGTTCGTGCAGGTCTGAAAGAGAGCGTCGGGGTCCAAACGATCCAGTTCGGCTAGTGCCATTGCGTCCAAGTGGCGAGTTTTCTTGTCGTTGGCAAAATGGTTCATGTCACTGGAAATCAACAGTAGTGGAGGTTCGTCACATTGTCGGATAACTTTCTCAAGCCCGTTGGCGAATTGTTCGCACCATTTGAGGTTCCCCGCACCGAGCGCGACACCCACAACACGAGTCTGGGGAGCCAGTCGTGCGATAATCGGTAACTCGACTTCCACGCCGTGCTCCTGCCGATGTGCTGTCACATCCAGTTCCAGCCCCGGAATGGCCGTCACTAATTTGCACGCTAACGAGTAGTCTGATTCAAGGCTACATCCCGGAAGCGACCATGTGTGATGCGGAGCGACCGACCATTCGGCTCCATGAGGCGTGTGCTTTGGCCCGATGGCAATCACTGTTTTCGGAAACTTGATGCGTTTCAACACATCGGCCGCCAGCTGACCGGAATATGTCCAACCTGCATGCGGGACCATGCAAGCCGTGTAAGTGTTGCGCTGCGCCTTGCCGGCTAGCATCGCATCGAGCGTCTCTGACATCTGCGCGGGATCGCGGGGATAGAATTTACCGGCCACTCCGGCAGGTCGCACGGTTGGTCCGCGAACTGCCCGAGGGACCGAGGCGACGCCGATGTGTTCCTTCGTTGACAGTGTGACCATACTAAAGATTTGGGCGAATGACTTTTCGGATACCTGGGCGAGTTGTACTGCTTCATTGAGTAATTCATCAGCCGACTTATTCCGATCGAATACCCAACTGGTTTTGGAGCGTTCGCTAACAAGAATGGCCCGTTGCTGCGGTTCGACCCCAGCCAGTTCCGGATCGGCTACGGTCCCGTGCATGGCCGAATCGTAAGCAATGGCAAGGTCCAGTTGATAATCACCGCTCAGCCTTCCTTGGCGGCGCAGTGTCTTGGCCAAATCTTCGCACAATGAAAACACCGTTGACTGTAACGGCATCGATTGGTGCATCGACAGTCGCCACACGGACAATTCTTCTCCACCAGTGG
>CAUZSN010000117.1:0-8258 GCA_963582345.1 Planctomycetota bacterium | reverse complement strand
GGTTGCCCACGACGAAAGTTGGCACGCCGGTAACCCCAAGCTCCTTCGATCGCCGCCAGTCAGCGTCCACAGCGTCCTTGAACCGGCGTGAGTCCAAGATTTCGCGTGTCTCGTCTTTGGGGAGACCAGCCTTCTCGGCGACGCCCACAAGCGTGTCGGCGAGGGCGATGTTCAAACCGTCAACGAAGTAGGCGCGAAATATTGCATCGTGGATGGCATCGCCACCTGGCTGCGTCTCCGCCCACTTGGCCATCTCCTGGGCCAGACGGCTGTTGTACGTCATTGTGCGATCGCCGTAGGGCAGACCCTCATCGGCCATCAGGCGGGCTATGCGGGACTTGACAGTCGGGATGTCGATATTGCGGCCAGTGAAGAGTTGCTGCAGCGTCAGTCCTTCCTTGGGCGTGTCGGGGTGCAGCGGGAAATGCGTGAGCTTCATGTCGATCTGGTAAGCGGCTCGGAGTCGATCTACACGCACGGTGCAGAGATAGCACCACGGTCAGATGTAGTCGGAAAAGATTTCTAGGACGATGGGACACTCGGTACGTTGGACAACTTCACTCTAGGCCTCAACTGGTATTGGAATTCCAATATGCGGATGATGTTTAACTGGGTCCATTCCGCTCTGAACGACTCATTTGTGAATGTCGATGCTCAGTTGGACGTGTTCTACACACGGTTCCAGATTGACTTCTAAATAACATGCGATCCTGAAAACAGGAAGAAAGCACGATGTGCTATATAGGAGTAGCACTCCTGGTTACATTGGCATGATTGATCGCGCCGGCCTAGGCAGGCGACAGCTGCTCTAAGTGCGTGAACTGCAACCACATCAATAGGATTGCAAACTCATGGGGAGCCAAACGGACACTGCGTATTAGGCACGGATAAAAGCGTCTCGGTTCGAGCAGATACAATGACCGCAAGAGGTTCCAAATTGTTCACTTTGCGCCGATTTGTGTTGACAAGAATCGTCGTGGCCTCACCCGGCGACATTGTGAGATTGGCCTCAAGAACGCCGTCACGGTTCATTGTTGATGCGATTGTGGCATTCTCGAAACGGTTGCTGAGTTGCTTGAGTTCTTTCATTAGTTTTGAGAACTCTTCGTGAAATCCCGGCGTTTGCGCCCATACATTTCGATTGTATTCAAAAAAAGAGACTGTGTCTGCACCGCCCAGCATCGCTTGGTAGGCCATCACTCGCAGTTCGTCGATTTCGGGGAGCTTGGACTTCGGAGGTAATGTCCACGCTTGCAGAATGACCACCAACGGCAATTCGCGGTTTGCGATCTTCATTAGCTTTCGACTCCGCAACATCATGAAGTACACATCATTCAGTGGGTTCTCGAACAAGTCTGGATACGGCATAATTCGCATTGCATCGGCTGCCTGATAGAGATCGACAAAGTATTCGTATCGTTTCTCATTCCACGTCACGAACGGTCCGTTGTGAGAGATCTCCAATCGAATATTGCACAGTTCGCGATCTATCTGTGACCGCAGCACCTTGTACAGATCTACGTAGTATTGAAACGGCGTGTCGGGACTATTCCTCTCAGGTTCGTCCATCATACTGATTCCCATCAGTCGTCTAGCGGCAACCTGTTTTGCAAGATCGATTGTTCGTTTGATATCGTCCGGTGAAGTCTCTTTAGTCCACCAGTTTGCAAGCACAACATTCAGACCGGTGTTGGTGGCTTCACGATGAAGATTTGATCTATCCAGAATGACTTGGGTGAATCCCATTTCTTTGACGGCCTGAAGATCCTTCTTCGAATGAGGATCGTAAATCTCGAACTTCTTTGTGATCTTTGCCGTCGTTGTAAGCCCGATAAATTCTGAGTTGTCACGTATTGATTTGCGCTCAGACTCAGCTGTCGAATCAGAAGTCGAGTTCCGCGTTGTCTCCTGCGCAGTCGTCCAAATTCCTGTTGAAAGTGTGCCTAGAAAAACCCCAGCAATGACGATTCTCCTGAATTTAAATCCTGAAACTAAGCATCGACTTCGCTTTCGAAAAATTCTTACTACAACCATTCGTTCGCCTTGTATCGCTTCCGGATACGTTTCCGCCAGTATACTCTTCATAATCTTATGCCCACGACAGTTAAAGTAGATAAGGCTCTGCCTATCGCATGGGTGTCGTTTGGCAAAGCCATCCCTACACGGCTCACATCGTACTTTTCTTCACGAAACCCAACCAATTCGCGAGGATATAGAATATCGTGATTGGATACGCAAACTTTTCGAGGTTTTTTTCGTCGAGAACCACTGATAGACTTGCCCATCGGCCTCCTGTTTATGGAAAGAGCTGTAACAGATCGTTGGAAAGATCAGTCATAACCGTATTCATGTGGTTCATTCACGATGAAACCCGATGAATTAGGTTGCTACAAATAGTCATTCAACGGGCTGCGAGGCGAGGACGTGCCGGATGGTATTTTCAAACACCAGGATTAATGGATGTTCTGTTTAATACTTATTGCCTGGTAGTGTAATGGTAGCACGAGTGACTCTGAATCACTTAGTCTAGGTTCAAATCCTAGCCGGGCAACTTATAGTGGAATTTTCCTAGGAAAACCGATCAAAGGACTTTCTGTAGTTCATTCGATAACAGCGTCCGCGCGTGATGCGTAAAACCCTCGTGCGGCATCCTTGGCGATTGCTCGGCTTGCGATATTCCCGAATAACCTTTTTTGGTACTCCGTGTCTGCAGACGACATTACTTCGCGGCACGGATCAGAATCTCACCTTTACCGTCTTCTAGAAAGTCCCCGCAATGTCGGTGAAATTCTGCGTCCAAGCTGTCTTCTGGAACGGAAAATCTACACGATTGCAGATGCCGCAAATACAATCGCAAAAATATCGGCCGATACTTACAGGCATATTTGAACGTCGGCAGCATATCGGGTGGATTGTCTGAATCAAGAAGTCCAATAGTGCCCCGTCTCATTCCGGCTCCGGGACGAATTCCTGTGTTACCAAATAAGAGGACGGTTCCGGCGATCATATTCACACCCGCAGCGTCGCCGGCTTTGCCACCGACGGCGATCAGGCCGCGCCGCATAGAGTGTCCGATTTCGTTGCCCGCGTTGCCGTCGATCAAAATTTCACCGCCCGTCATGCCGCGATAACCACCGCGATAGACCGCGCCAACCAAGTGACCGGCGTCGCCGTGAACGTGGATCCGCCCTCCATGCATTTCCGCACCAACCCAATCAGTCGCATTTCCGTTTACAATGATCTCGCCGCCCGTCATCTCGGCGCCCAAATGCATACCGGCGTTACCATCTACACGGATGTGGCCCGACCTCAGCTTTGTCCCGATCAATTTCACATGTGCGCAATCGCCTTCCCAAACCAGACAGTTATCATCCGCGGCGGAACCGGTGACCTCGAAAAATTCTCCCAGCGGAACCTGCTTGTTCCCGTATTGAACGAGTGTTGCTTTCACATCATTCGTCGACTGTTTGGCCACCGTCTCCAGTTGAATGCTGTCAACCTCGACGGGAATCGACGTCTTCGTTTTCAGTATGATAACTAATGGCATTGTGCGTTCATGTACTTTGTGAGTGCTGCTTGAATTGCAGTTAGCATCTTTGTAACTTCTCGAAATTAGAACATCAACCTTTTTGAATGACTCGTTAAGCAAAAAGGCGAGAAACTCATGAGCAAACTCGGAAAGCACGTCGTGCTGGTAACGTGGGCGGGTCGAGGCATCGGTCGGGCCATGAGCCAAGAAGGCACCCAAGTCGCGCAACGGCTCGGTCCACTTCCGAATTGAATGAAGTGATCTCAACAATCACGTCCAACAGCGGTCAGGCCATGGCTCTGAAGGCTGATTTGTCCAATCAAGCGGTTCCCGTTTGGCTTTTTGAACAGGTCAAGCAGTAATTCGGGCCGATTCAGATCCTAGTGAACAACGCCGGCGTGGGCAGCAGTGTGAATCTGAAACCGCTGGTTGATTTCGACGACGACTTTTGGGACCTAAGCTTACAAATCAACCTGACGGTTCCTTATCAGCTTTCAAAAGTCGTACTGGCTGTACGGTGGGGACGCATCATTACGATCGCCTCCATTAACAGCTGTCACGAAAGTCTTCACGGAGCCGCATACGCCGCCAGCAAATACGAAGTTCTCGGCCTGATGCGATTCTTGGCCATAGAACTCGCCAAGGAGGGAATTACGGTTAACGCGATTTATCCCGGCCTGGTCAAGACATTAATGAATGACAATTGCATCGAATACGACGCTGCATGATTGGGATGTGACTTGGCCGAAGACGAATCGGGATCAACTTTAGTCGACGGTCGTTTAATCTCCGACGACATTGCGTCAGATGGCCGTCTACCTAGCAAGTGACAACGGTCGCATGATCCCGGTCAGGCCTACAACATCTGCGGTGGACTCGTGATGTCCTGATAGGGCGTTGGAAAAGCTCGTACTGATCACCTTGATGCGGTTCATTCAGGATGAAACTTGATGAATCGGATTACTATAAACAGCAATTCAACGGACTGTTAAGTGGGCTTTAATCCGCTAGCAACCGGTTCACTTCGGATTCCAACTTTTCGAACCGACTCCATGTAGCGAGGACAAAATTGTCTTGGCGAGCGGGCGTATGGGCATCGGTGTAGTCGGGGATGATTCGAGCTCCGCGCACGTCGTCTTTTGCCTTGCAGCGTTCGACACTTTCGGCAATCGTGCGTTCGCGTTCCACCAGTTCCCGTAACAATGTTGCCACGTCGGATGCCGAGTCTTCACTGGCGATGATCATTCGTTGTTGATCCCATTGGCAATCTTGCGACGGCTGCTGGAGCAAGACGGCGGCAGCAGATGACGTTGCGGTCATGCCACGGAGAATCAATTGGTCCTTCAATCCTTTGCGGGCGTAATAGCCGATGTAAAAGTCGTAGGTCGCGATGCCGCGCTTCACGGATTGATCGGTGACGTAGTTTTTTCCCAATGCTGGAATCTCCTGATCAGTGTAGATGGCCCGACCACTGGCCTCGGACAGACGTTCTCTCGCGTCAATCATCAATTTGATAATGTCCGACCGTAGGACCTCGAAGACAAACTCTTCACGACAGGATTGATTCCTGTTTGCAAACTTCACTTCGTTTTGCCTCAGCATATAGATGTTCTGGCTGAGAACCCATCCGGGAAATATTTCATTGATTGATGGTGAAAGGCCTTCGATTGGACTCGTCGGCGAATTGATGAGCGAAAATGGAAACGCGACCTTCTGCGACAGACAGGTAATCCCCGAAGCAAGGATCGAGTATGGGCTTCCGGTCAAATCGGCAGGGAATTTGACGTTCACGCCGAGACCAAAGAACGTGCCTTCGCCGCACCAGATCTCCTGATCCGGGACTCGGCTCGTGTGGTTCGAGCCGATATTCGCCCCGTAACCGACGTTGCCTTTTCCTTCTGGCCACATTGCAGCAATCAACAACGCCTGGTGATGAAACGCAACAAACGGACCAACCAAGGACGCCCTCACTTCGCCTTCGCCAACACAAGAATTTGGTCCGAGAATTGATTTCGTTAGCTTACCGTGCCGTTCCACGAGGCTGTGTTCGCACAGGACGGACTTGTCCACGAGCCCCATCGAGTCGACTACAGCTCCCCACTGTAGAATCGAATCACGGACCCAAGCTCCACCACGGACAACGGTCCGCTCGTCTTCATTCGAAAGCAAACAGGAATTTTCTACAAGACGGGCGTTGTTAACGAGTGCCCCCGATCCTATATAACAGTCAACGATCGGACCGCAGTCCTTAACGATTGCGCCAGTTTCGATCAGGCAATGGCGTGTGCAAATCTGATCGACGTAGTCGCGAATTAACTTCTCATACTCGTCCTGCCAAGCCTTATTGTCGCGATTCTTACATATAGACTCAGCCACACCAATAGTGATTTCTGCGTAGCTGTGTACCTCGCGACCGCCGGTTTCGATTCCCAACGCTAACTCCTGGCCGCAACCGAACGATGTGTTTCCCGAACATGTGATACTGGTACACGAAACGACGACAGCCTGTTCACGTACGATTGAATTGTTTAGTAGTCCGACTCGATGAACGACGGAGTCATCGGCAATTTCGGCGTGGCTGAGCGTTGAATCGTAAACACCGACGGGCAACACCACTCCGTCGCCTAAGTCACATTCGTTGGCCGAAAACGTCCCCAATACGACTGGACCCAGAAAGCGGTTGTTCCAAATGCGGTGAGTCGTGAATTGTGGGACAACACGAACTTGCGACCAGTCCTTGGCTCGGTTTCCCTGGTTTTTAAGTTGCGTGATCTCTTGGGGTCCGAGATCTCGCACAGCGTCTCCGTAAACGAGACTGGCCTGGTTTGTGTGCAAGGCCGCAGTAGCCGCGATAAGTGCAGACGCGTGAATCGCTTGTTGCACCTCGTCTCGCATGCTGGTCATGGCGACCTCGGCGGCGGCGTTCAATTTTAGTGGCGCCCCTCCTCGATCCACTCGTTCCGCCGCGGTTTTCGTATGCCTCGAAGAATGAAGTTCGATTCCGCTAATCTCACTATGGTCGACAACTGATGAATTTTCAAGACAGCCCACAATGGTATTGTAGATCAAAACGCTGCTTCGCTTGCTCTTGACCGGTATCGACGTATTCCCTGTAATCTCCACCGCAGTTGTAACAGTCCCGACAAATTGGAACTGACGTGACAACGACATTCGATCGCCATATGCTCCGCCAATTCTTTTTCATATTTTGGGTCGGATTCGTTGCGACCTGGGGACTGTTTTTTGTCTTCGACGCATTTGCAAACATTGACGGATTCCAGAAACGCAGTGAAGGGCAGGGCACTGGTATCTTGCTCACCAAAATGGCGGAGTATTACTTCTTCCAATCCTTCCTGTTCTTTGACCGAGTTGGCTCAGTTCTGATCGTAGTTGCTGTCATGGTGATATTCACGCAACTGCAGCGTCATCGCGAGATCCACCCCCTTCTAGCAGCAGGTGTCCCCACATATCGGTTGCTCGTTCCGTTCTTAATTGGAACGCTCGCAATCATCGCTTTATTGTTCGTGAACCAAGAGTTGTTCATCCCTCGGATCGTTGATCGCCTGAACACGCCTCGTGGTGTAGACGAGTCGTATGCTAGAAAGGTCGATCCGATCCGCGATTTCACAACGAATATCGAAATTGGCGGCAAGCAGTTACAGTTCGGTAAGCACATGCTGCGCGAAGCAGTTTTTGTGTTACCTGTGCCGCACATCACCTATGAACTAACGACACTACGAGCACGCGAGGCATTCTATCGCCCCCAAAAACGAGGCCACCCGTCGGGGTGGTTGCTGCGAGGAGTCAAGCCGCGATTTAATGAAGTCAATTTGACAGCCACCGGCAAGCGATACGTAATTCCACAATCGAACCTCGACGATATTTTTATAATCACGAATATCAGTTTCGACCAATTGTGCAATCGTAGCACCAGCTTTAGACTGCTGTCGACTCGCGAGTTAGTGCGACGAATCAAGACTCCAGTTTATGCAACAGCTTCGGTGCAAGGCTTAATCCTTCATTTGCACGAGCGAGCAACTCGGCCATTGGTCTGCCTGATTTCGGTCTTCTTGACCCTTCCACTAATTGTTCGCAAAGAAAGCAGCGGATTGTTCGCAAACGTAGCAACGTGCACTGTAATTTTGATGTTTATTTTTGCAATGGTGCAGGGATTTCTTTACTTAGGCAAGGTCAATTTCATCTCTCCTGCTTTCGCTGCGTGGGCACCCGTCATTGTGAGCGGTTCGTTAGGGACTTGGCTATTCGATTCCGTGCAGACTTGACCCTTTGAGTTTATTTCGCAAACGGTCCTATTCCGGATTATTCACGAATCTGTAGGCCAGAGCGAACATACACAATCTGTTCCGGAACTACGGTCGCTTTCCTTTGATCACTTCATAGATAAAACATCGCGTCGGGCAAATGTATTTGCACTGTTCCGGCCCACATGATTTTCCGCATTAGTGCCTTTACAGAGCTCCATTATGCCAATTCCGTTAAACCGGCTGCAAATCAGCCAATTCTTAGCGCAATTGGTTTCACGCCGTATGAAAGTGTCTCTTGATCGTTCCGATTCGACTGTTGAACTTGAAATCGTCCAACCCGAATTGGGTCTCCTCTTCCGACCAGATGCCACTACCACTTAGCTATTTATTGCGCCCATGGATACATCAAGGCATCACTGACAATGAGTCTGGCCCATATAGTGGCTAGTAGATCCCCCGCAGGA
>CAUZSN010000116.1:0-8342 GCA_963582345.1 Planctomycetota bacterium | reverse complement strand
CGGATAGGCATGACAGTCGCCGCAAAATGCAACCACCTCTGGGCGAATCACCTCTACGTCGACGGTGTTGCTGATGTCGACCAGTGGATCGGCAACGCGCGGCCCTCGAGACTTCATCACCACGACCAACAATGCGATCACTGAGATCAGTGACACAAACAATAAGGCTGCGGATCGCGAAATCCGGAACGTCTGCCTGCACCAGTCATTATTTGAGTTAGAACCCATCGGTCGCCACAACCAGTAACGGAAAACCACAAGCCATCGATGCGCTGACTCTGCCACCCGGATTCAGTCGGGTTTGCGCACCCACCTGGCTCCCCATTCTACGGAATACGTACTGGAGTGCGTTCTGAAATGGAACTTTTTATCGCAAAAATGAAGCAACCCTGCGGCAGAACCGCGGGTCGGGCAATTTAACCATGCCTCCCCCGCGCAACCGCGTGTAAACCGATGGCAATGACCGAAAAAAAGAATAAATCTCAGACTCAGACGTGGCATCACCACGAAGCTGCGTTAATTCGGCTCCTAGCGTACTATAACTTTTACGGCGCCGATTCCTGCTTTGGCCCAGTTCCAAGAGCCCTCTCCTTCATCTCGTCCGACATACCAGAGTCCCCCATCATGTCTTCCATCATCTTTGAATCATGCGGCGTAGTTGTAGGAGTCGCATCAGCGCCCGTACCTTCAACTCCACCGGTCGCTGGCCCGCTTTCTTCGCACCCAACAATAAACACACCAAGGCACAACGTCATCAACAAAGCAATTAACTTTTTCATCATAATCTCCACAGTTCCCCGTAAACTAATTGATTCCTTGCAGTCCTTTACACGAAGCACAAAATGTCCGACGAGTTCGGCAGGACCTATGACAGGACACACAACAACTACTGAGATTCAGAGTTAAAGAGATTTATTCCCAGAGTTTAGAAATTCTACAAGAATTTCCGTTGTCGAAACAGAATCATCGACGTGTCGACCTGCCACATACACAACCCGCCCAAGTTGAGCGGGTCATTGCATTTGTAATGCACTGCCGCTAAATTTGCAAATTAAATAATTAAATAACGCACAGCGAAAAATGAACCATAGCTCTTACGAAGATGTGATCCATCCAAACTGCAAGGTTTATCTTCACCTCGTGTGCCGATTAAAGCATCTGTGCTGCTTGAATATGGATGGTTCGGGAAATCTGCATGAGGCCCGGTCGAAATCTTCAAAACGATGCCAGTGATTCTGTATCGAATTCGAACCTGGGTTTTCGTCGTCGGCACATTCTTATTGGTTGGGAACGTGTTGCCGGCCTACCGTTTGTGGTTTGACTTTCCCACCACCAACACTGAATCCCATCGATTCATTAGTCGTGTGTGGCCGGCGTACCGTTGGTGGTTCAACGGTCAGTCCAAACGATTCAAGGCGTCATGTATAGCGGCATCGAGCGCCGAAATGTGGGAACGACTGGATGAGCTGACCCGGCAATGGCTCAAGATGGATAGAAACAACGGAGACGCCTGGCTCTTACTCGCTCAAGCCGCCCAAAAGCTCGAGGACTACGAACTTGCCGCTGACAGCCTCGCTCGACTTTCGGATTCCGATCCCAAATGCATCCTGGCGCTGGTGGAACGCGTGGACCTGCTGCTTTCAATCGTCAACCGGCCACTGGAGGCCGTTGAAACGTGCAAACGGATTCTGAGCATCAATGAATCAATACCTCGGGCCCATGAAATCCTCATTTTTTTTTACTCGATGTCACTACAGCGTCAAGAATTGCGACACTATGTCCGCAGGAGCATCGAGTTGAAATGCGAGCCGCCCGATGCATATGTCTTTTTGATTACTGCAAACACAATCAAATTTTCAGATGGTTTGGATTACAACTCACTTTGGCTGGAACAATATCCTCACCATGAACCTTTTCTTGTTGCAGCAGCGAAACACATGACGGATAACCCGCTACACAGTGATGAACATACCGAAACAACCGCGGCTGACGCCGAAGATATGTTCCGAAACGAGCTGATGGACGATTATCTGAAAAGATTTCCCGAAAACCTTGAAGTATTAGCGTACCATTTCGAGACGCGGCTCTTTGCCGGGAAGGCCGATGAAGTTGCGAAACTCTTGTCGAAACTGCCGTCAACTGCAGAAGGCGACAGCCGCTTTTGGTACTACAAAGGCTGGTATTACTACGGTCGCAATCAGCTGACCGAAGCCGCAACGGCCTTGCGCAAATCGCTTAGCCTGGATCCCTTTGATTGGAGAACCCGTCACCAACTGGCTCAAGTGGTGCGCCGACTCGAAGGGCCTAAGGCAGCAAAGACGATGGTTGAGTTGGCGGAACAAGGAAAAAATCTGTCCATCGCGTCGGCAAAGCTACCCAACGCCCGGGTCGCCGGCAAGCAATTGCTGCGTCGGATCGCTAACTATGTGGAACGCTGTGGCGATGCCCAAATGGCTCGGGCCATTCAAAACCGATTGGGTTCCATACCTGCTGTTCCATGACATTGGGACTAGATCGTGCGTGCTGCGCACGACTACTGTGTTTGTCGAAAATATTGAAGTGTTGGAACTTTTTCATTTTTTTGGCCGTTTTTTCATAAAATTACTTGAATTCTCTGCCACACTGAGGTTCAATGGGACTCAGTGTGGTCCGCTGGACTATATTCCTGTTTTCTTTTGTCCGTTTTGACGGAGGCTTCCTAATGAAGAAGTGGACTTGGCGGAGTTGGTTTCATTTAAGGAGCGGGTTCACCCTGATTGAACTCATGGTTGTCATTGCGATTATTGCTATTTTAGTTGCGCTGTTGTTACCTGCTGTTCAGCAGGCCCGTGAAGCGGCTCGAAGGTCGCAGTGCAAGAACAATCTGAAACAAATTGGTCTTGCGATTCACGCGTACAACGAGTCGTTCGGAATGTTCCCGATCAATGCAACGTGGGGAACTTGGCCGAAAGGGTACTGGGAAGCGTCTGGATCTTATTCGTTCTACACGCACCTTTTGCCATACCTCGACCAGGGAGCGCTGCACCGGAAGATCGACTTCAAACTTAACCAGCACTTTCACTCCTTCAACCAACAGGTTGGCGATTTGGAAAACGACATCCCCGGCACTCCTTCCGCCACCCAGCGCTCGAAATTGTTCCAGCAGGAAATCCCTGTTTTGTCATGCCCGAGCAATCCACAGCCCCGGCAAGTTCCTTACCAATGTGAGTCCCCAATGCGTTGGAGAACCTCTCACGGTCACGCCGCCCGGGCCGATTACACCGGGAATATGGGCTTCGTGAGATCACGCTGGTTCGGTACGCCTGGCACGGATGACCTAGCGGCCATTAGCGCCGACCCTGGTGGTCATACAAGTCCTGGCGACCGCCCGGACGCGAATGAAGGCTTGGGTCAATTCGCCGGACAACAGTTCGACGCAACACATGGTGTCCATGCAGCTGCTAGAGACCCGTTCTGCGGGCACTCAACTGCACCTTACATCGAAGGTTGGGCAGATCCTGGTGTAGATCCCAACACAGGTGCGCAAAAGGACATCGGTACCGGTGGAGTCGACTTTAGACAAGTCTACTCGAAATTCCTTGGTTGTTTTTGGATCAGCGGCGGATATTCGTGCCGAATTCGCGACATTGTCGATGGTACGAGTAACACGTTAGCTGTATTCGAGAACCACCACTGGGGTAACAAACGAATTCCTTCTCAGTCTACCAATCTTGCCTTCTGGAATGGAGTCGGAGCGGTCAACCCAGCCAACAGAAACATCAACTCTGATGGAGAAGGTTGGAGCGACAAGACTTGGGCTGGTGCACATCGTTCGCACTGTTCATCTTGGAGCAGTACACACGTTGGTGGTGCACACGGTCTGTTGGCAGATGGCAGCTGCAAGTTCGTGAGTGATTCCCTGAACGTGACGCGTGTCATGAAAGGGCTATCCACCCGCGACGGTGGTGAAATTGGCGTTACTGCAGAGAATTTCTAGGGAGTTTCGCTGGTTCTATCCATCAACTTAGTTTTTTGCAACGTACCTCCAGCAGGGTGAATGATCTTATCGTCCCTGCTGGAGGTTTTTTTTCTTTGTAGACGACTCTTTCGCCAGAGTACTCGGAGGAATGACGGTTCGTGAGAAAGTTGTGCGTTCCTTTGTTTTCCACGTTGTCGTGTGGACTTATTGGTTGTGCTGTCCTAATTGCGGGTTGCAGTGAATCCGAAGCTGAGCCTGTTCATCAAGCCATCAAACCGGAACCGACCGGTCCGAGAATCAGCGAATCCCTTGCCGTCTATGTGCCGACCCAACCTGAAAAACCATTGACCTCGGTGGTTTCTGCATCGACATTTGTCGAAGTCCGACGCCAAGCCGGAATCGAGTATCAATACTCGAACGGTGCTGCCGGGGCGGCTCTGATGGTGGAGGCTGCTGGTGGAGGAGCAGGCTGGATCGATTTTGATAATGACGGCCTGTGGGACCTGTACCTTGTGCAGGCTGGAAACCCGGTCGCCACGACTCCAACTGAGCGGCCCGCAAACTGTCTTTACCGAAATCTTGGGGATGGGACGTTTGTTGAGCTTGCTGGTTTGTCCCGTACCGATGATCGCGGGTATGGTTACGGTGTCGCGATTGCCGACTTCGACAACGATGGTTTTGACGACATCTACCTTACAAACGTAGGACACAATGTTCTGTATCACAATCAGGGTGACGGAACATTTCAAGATATCACGAAGGCCGCGCAAGCTGATGACCAACGGTGGAGTTCCAGTGCTGCCTGGGGAGATCTTGATCGAGATGGTGATTTGGACTTGTTCGTGTGCAGCTACACAAAATATGACCCCCTGCATCCCCTTAATTGCAAGAAGGATGACGGAACTCCCACAATGTGTCATCCCAATCAATTGGATGCCGAACCTAATGCCTGTTTTTCTAATATGGGTAACGGCACCTTTCGACGTGTTGAGCACAGTTGGAATCTGCGAGGTGCTGAAAAAGAGAGTAAGTCCTTGGGAGTCGTGATCGCTGATTTCAACGATGACGGCAATCCGGACGTATTCATCGCCAACGACACAACGGCAAATTATTATTTCATCAATCAAGGAAACCGCCGATTCAAAGAATGCGCAATGACCCATGGCTGTGCACTTTGTGGTTTAGGGACTTATCAGGCAGGAATGGGCGTTGCAGTCGGCGATTATGATCGCAACGGATTGCTGGATGTCTATCTGACACATTTCGTGCAGGAATCGAATACGCTGTACGCGAACCACGGGGAAACTGGCTTTATTGACCAGACGCGTGCGTCCGGTCTGCATCAACCTACGTTGTCGTCTCTCGGTTTCGGAACCATCATGGCCGATTTTAATCACGACGGTTACGAAGAGATTTTTATCACGAACGGACATATTGACGACTGGCGTGAAGTGGGTGACCGTTTCAAAATGCCAGCCCAGCTATTTAGCTTTAACGGAAACCAGTGGCAAGAGTGTGGTCAGAGTGCTGGACAATACTTTAAACAGAACTGGATTGGTCGGGGTGTTGCAAGTTGTGACTTTGACGACGATGGCGACCTTGATCTCGCAATTGTTCACCAGAACGCACCGATGGCGCTATTGCGTAACGATTCCCATGCTGGTCACTGGCTAAAGGTGCGTCTGATCGGTCGCGAGAGCAATCGCTGGGGCACCGGTGCAAAGGTCACGCTCCGGCAAAATGGACGTGTGCTGGTACAGCAACTTGTTGGTGGAAGCAGTTACTGCGCCAGCAATGAACCGATTCTCATCTTCGGATTGGGTGACTATCGCGATCGATGTGAATTGGAAATTCGGTGGCCAAGTGGTATCGTGCAGATCGCCTCTGAGGTTGACATTGATCAATCGTTGGTCTATCTGGAGCGCGTTAATTAGTTCTATCTTGTTTCAATAAATTCTTTGTCGGCGCTTACGTCTGCTAAATCGACGATGACACGAGTATGGAAACGGTCCCGCGGTGTGGCCAAACCAGTGCTCTTGACTGCATTCGCAGCAGGCGCTGTCGTTGTCGGCCTGGTTGTCACGTGGAACCTGTGGCCAGACGAGTTGGAAATTCGTAAAATTTCCAGACCCGAATCGGAATTAATTGCTCGTTCCGAACAATTAATTCCGTCCAGACCACCGCCTGGAGGCTACGTCGGAAGCAAAGTCTGTGCCAAGTGCCACGCTGCGATCTGCGAGTCCTACCAGACTCATCCCATGGCCCACGCGTCGAGTCCGATCTCACAAACCACACTGGCGAAAAATGACATCAAAGACTTCTCCTTTTCGACGCCACAAGGACGTACATACCAGGTCAAGATCAAGGGGGACGCTGTATGGCATCACGAGCTGATGACTGACACCTCGGGCAAGACCATTTACGATCAAAAGATTCCTATCCACTATCAGATTGGTGTTGGAAAACGTCGACAATCGTATTTGACTAACCGCGATGGTCTGCTGTTTTTGTCGCCGATCGTCTGGAACTCGACGCAAGAGCAATGGGAGGAGTCGAAAGGCGGTTCAGTCTTTCGATTTGAAGGCAGAGCTACTGATGCTTGTGTGAATTGCCACGTTGGACGACTCGCCGTCAACAAAAATGCAAAAGACCATTTTCATGAGCCTGTCATCTTGGAAGGAGGCATTTCGTGCGAACGGTGCCATGGACCGGCAAAAATACACGTCATGTATCATAGCTCAGAGGTAAAGGGCCTTCGGAAAGACACAATTGTCAATCCGCGCCACCTCAAACCGGAGCAACGCGAGAGTGTTTGCAATCAGTGTCACTTGATGGCAGAGGAGAGAATTTTGCGTTTCGGTCGCACCGAATATGACTTTCGTCCAGGCATGAATCTGAGCGACGTTTGGGTCGTATTTGCCAGCGGCCTGCACGGTGGTGCAGAACACAAAAAGAAGAGTCACGTTCAACAGATGCGTGCGAGCATTTGTTACCAAAAGAGTCGCGGACGATTGGGGTGTACTTCCTGTCACGATCCGCATCTGTCACCCGGAGACGAAGAACGATTGAGTTTTTATCGTTCCAAGTGCGTGGCATGTCACCAGCCGGATAAGAGCGCATGTGTTCTCCCGTTGGCCGATCGACAAAAATCACCTGCATTGAACTCGTGCATCCATTGTCACATGCCAGAAATGTCCAGTAGTGCCGTCCCCCATACTCCCAAGACAGACCATCGCATTCTGCGATGGCCGAACCAGAAAAAAAGGCGAGTGCGACTCCGCAATTTAGCGATCTTCGATGGCGAAAAACAGCTGCCGCCGTTAGAAGTGAGACGCGCACGAGGGTTGGCCACAATTATGCAGGCCGAATCGGACAATAGTGGGGTCCTGGCGGCTCGCACGCTGGAACTCCTATTGCCGGTCCTCAAAGTTGCAGGTGATGACGTCGAAACTATTGAAGCTGCGGGGACGGCCTGTCATATTCAGAAGCGTTTCGACACCGCCAGACAGTATTGGGAACAAGGCCTGCAGATCATTCCGCAAAACGAATCAATCCTTGAGCGACTGGGACTCCTTGGTCAAGAGGTTGGTGCTCTAGAGAGCGGCATAAAATACCTTGATCGTCTGTTTGCAATCAATCCTTGGCGAGCAGAACTTTACTGCCGCCATGCCGAGATGTTGGCAACGTTGAAGCAACTCGATCGTGCCGTTGAGTCGGCCAAGAGATGCCTGGAGCTAAATCCGTCTCGTTTCGCGACTTATCAAATGCTCATCGACATGTACCAATGGCTAGAGGACACGGAAAAATCCCAGTACTATCGCGATCTTTTCGGAAAATTTTCTAGTGCGCCGAATCCATAGTTTGCGATTCGTTACTGAATCCGAGCAGACGCTCACCTCACGCGTGGACTTATCGCTTCGAAAACGCCTCTTTCTCATTGCAATCTATCTGCTATTCATTACTGGGTTGTGTTGGCTGGGAATGAAGGTGTTTTGGAAGTTCAGGTACAGTGTCCCGCTGACCAAGACAACTCAACAAATGGATCTTTATGAGTTTCATTATCCTGAATTGTGGAGTACTGGCGCAGCAGACGCCGAAGTTGCCCCCGATGACAATATTTTTGACGTGCTGCTGCTGGGCGGCTCGGTTCTCGAACAGGTGTCCGAGGAGTTCGAACAGCAATTGCACAATTGCTTCGAAGATGAGTTCGGTCTCCAGGTGCGTGTCTTCACACTCTCGAAATCTGCTCACACATCGCGAGACAGTTTTCTAAAGTACATTAAACTAAGTGATAAGCAGTTTGACTTGGTCGTTGTCTACCATGGTATTAACGACGTGCGGATGAACTGTTGTCCCGAGTCGGTCTTCAAGGACGACTATACGC
>CAUZSN010000115.1:0-8476 GCA_963582345.1 Planctomycetota bacterium | reverse complement strand
CGTCGCGGCAACAAATCGTGAGTTGCTAGATGAGATCCAAGAAGAGCGTTTTCGAGAAGACTTATATTATCGCTTGAACGTCATTCCCATCTACTTACCGGCACTTCGCGAACGACCCGAAGACATTCCGGTCTTGATCGACTATTTCGCGCAGTCGTATGCAGCTTCGAACAACCGGTCGGTTCCGGAACTCTCAAGCGATGTCATTCAATCGTTAAAAAGTTACGCGTGGCCGGGTAATGTTAGGGAACTGCAGAACTACGTCGAACGCGCAATTATACTGTCCACTGGACAACGACTGACGCTGGACTTATTTCCTCCTCATGTTCGCGGATTGGCACCAATCCGAATTGGCCGGAATAGAAGCGTCAGTCTGGACAGTCTTTGCAATGAGTTGGTGACGCTAGGGATTGCAGAAAGTAGTGACTCAGGAGTTGCCCTACATCCACAAATTGTTTCTCTTGTTGAAAAACAACTCATCCAACAGGTGTTGAAGGCCTGCCAAGGCGTTCAAACGAAAGCAGCGGCACGGCTAGGAATTAACCGCAACACATTGCATAAAAAGATCTCGGAGTACAACCTGCAATCCGAGGTTCGCTGAATCGAGCCATTCCAGAATTAGCATATTGCAGCCACGTCCCTTATTGCGCTCGGAAATCTGAAGAGTCACTCGGAAGGAAGCGTTCGTTCTCGCTAAAAAGAGTATGTCCTTCCCGGAATTCCGATTTGCAAATTCGGCAATTTGAGCGATTTCAATTCGCTAATGACTTCGGCCTCAAAAGCCGGCTTGATGTGAATGGCAATGATCGGCACATCCGCGTTCAACTTTCTCACTTCATCTAAGAACAGCGACGGAGTCAAGTGGTGTGCCTTATTTGCAAGCCATTCCATGGAATTAGGAAAGCTGGCTTCCAAAAAAACGGCCCTTAGATTCTCAGTTTGGTTGACGATACTCCAAATTTTTTGAGTTGGTCGAGTATCCGACACAAAGGCAATCGCAGCATCTTGATCCTCGACCACAAAACCGAACGTGGGCACGATGTGGTCGAGTTCCACAGGTGTGATTTTCAGATTCTCGATTTCGACCGGCGTTTCGTCTTCCAGGTAATAGAGTCTACGAAACGGTGTCTCATCTTTGGATAGACGAATCATGTCTGGCCAAACACGGTCGTTGAATATGTGGGTTTGCAGGCATTCCAGTAACCCCTCGCTGCCGTATATGCGGACACAATCCTGGCCCGGCGCATAGACATTGTCCAGAAAAATTGGCAGTGACGCAGTGTGGTCGATGTGCGAATGAGAAATCAGCACGTGCTTAATACGTCTCTGAACTTCAACCGGAGAAACGAATCCGATCGATCCAACGTCTAATACGACGACATCATTAATGATGTACGAAGCCAGTACCTGCAGTTGTTTTCCGCTACCAACGGACGATTCAACCAAAGTAATTTTCACGGAGTAATCCAATTATGAGCTATTTGTTGACCATCTCGACGACTCCATCCCAATCGATCGGGGGTTCACAATGGTTCGAGTCAAGAAACTGTCTTAGAAAATCTTTGGTCCGATCTTCATCCGGCAGCTTGTCCAACAGTTCGATCGCTTCGTCCCAACGTCTTTCCATAACGGCATCCACGGCAGCTTCGTAGTCGGTAACATGTTGATCAGAAATTGCCCCAACGCAGTCGGCCGGCGGTAAGAGTTCGCTGACCATAAGGGCATCTTCCATTCCGTAGGGACGTATTCGTCCAAGGCGTCGGCAGCGGCCCTGCGATCGCGGCATTAGATCGCGGACAAATCGAGCAGTGGGTTCATCAATCAAAATGGATGCCCACAACTGCTTCGTCATCGATTCCAAACGGGAACCCAGGTTTACGACCGGTCCAAAGGCACCCACCTTAACCTGCTCGTCTGTGCCAATCTTGCCCGCAATGGCTGGTCCATGCGCAATACCGATACCCACCTGAAAGCCAGCCAGTGAATTATTCTTGTCCTGATCGGATTTTTTAAATTCCGCTTCAATCTCTAAAGCGGCTCGACACGCCAATAGTGGCCCGTCGAATAACGGAGTCGGCCAACCCCAGAAACCCAAAGCAGCGTCGCCCTGAAAATCCGCGATTACGCCGTCGTGCTTAATGATGCCGCATGTCATCACACCCAAAGCGTCACTAACGCGATCCAGCAGTTCCTTCAGATCATGACGGGACGCCTCAGACTTTTTCGAAAATCCTCGCACGTCGCAAAACAACACGGTAATATCACTTTCCTTCGGTTCCAACATTTTGTCGGGATCGGCGCCACGCAGCGTCTCCATCACTGCCGGCGAGAAAAACTGACTAAGTCCGGCCTGACGCTGTTCCAGCAGCCGGACCTGTCGAATCGCACCGATGAATTCGGACACCATTTCTGTGAATCGCAAATCTCCCTTCAGGTCATCTTCAGAAACAGTTGGTGATGATCCCATGGACGCAGACTGTCCCGACACATATAGACACCAACCCTTGCATGCCTCTTCCTTAAACGGCATGCAAAATGCCCAATCCAAATTTGTCCATCGACCCGCTGGCCTCGTGTAGCCGACATCGGTCTTGTCGGAATCGTGCCAAACATGCAGGATTCCTTTGCCACGTTGAAGAGCCGCATTGATTAAGCGCCGACTGGGACTGAATTGGCTGATGCCTTCGTCACTACTGTCCCAGCGCATCAATGCCGAATCGTCAGCCAGTGTCATCTTCGGTTCTTCAGCCTGGGTCGAATCCTGATTGCATTGCACCAGGGCCGCAGCCTGCGCGTGAGGGATTGCTTCTAACAACAAACTAGCCAGACGCGACCCTAGCTCCTCATCGTTCACAGCATGCGAAATAACTCGCGGCAGTGTCGACAAAACCTCAAGACGATGGTCAGCATTATCAAATGCGAAGCTCTTCAGTTCATCACGATGGAACGTTCGTTCTTCGAACGGTGATGGAAAATCGTCATCAACTTCGACTGCGGCCAACCGAAATGTCGTTTTACCAATTCGGAATTGTGCGCCGACGGACAACAGGAATTCCGATGTGTCAACTTCATCAAAATAGATCGGGTTGCGCGCGGCGTCGAGACGCCGAACTTTCAGTCGATCGCCTTGCAGGTGCAGCTCCGCGTGTTCACGAGAAATGAGCCAATCCCACGGAACAGCCCATCCACTGCGTGGCGCTCGACCAAGCCGAATCACTTCGTCCACCGGAATCACTCGCCGCCAACGCTGCATGAGCTCTGGACCGACAACAACCAATTCTGCCATCGAAATCAACCTCGACTGCTTGAAGACTCGACTCGAACAGCACCGCCCACAATCAGCAAACCTATGATTTAGGTAACTCGTCTCATCGTTATTAAAAATCGTACCGTAATATCAAACAAACCTGCAAGACGGGTCAACTGATTGTTGACCAATACAGCATGTCGTAGTGCGTTTCGAGGCAAACTAAGGCATTTTCACCGACAATTGAGCAACTGGTATTTTGAACAACAAGGCAAGTGAATCGTAGTCATTGTCATTCTGCACAATTCGATGATTGACTGGACGGCTAAGGCAAACGACCTGTCAGTGCAAAGACACAATGACTTTAATAGAGGTTGCTGGAGCAACGAATTAGTCGTACATTCCTGTTCTCGATGCTGACGCAGACGCAAGAAAAAAATTACGAACTGCAGAACTTGGTGCCTTTATTGCACCGGGTAGACGGCTTCGTCGAACTTTTAACGGCTTTAAAGAATGGCCACAGTGCCACGATCGACGGAGCTTGGGGCTCGGCTTGCGCGTTGGCCACAGCTGGTTTGGCGGCGAATACCGAAAATACGCTGTTGATTGTCGTGCCACGATTGAGCGACGTTGACGAATTCGCCGACGACGTCGCCGGCTTTCTGGGAGACGCCCCACTGATCTTTCCAGCGTGGGAATCGCTGCCGAAGGAGCAAGACGTTGCAGATGCAGTTTTCGGCGGTCGGTTGAGGGTATTACGAGCATTGGAGAAGCCACATCCACCACGCATCATTGTCACTAGTTTCCCTGCACTGTTGCAACCGGTGCCCAGTCAATCCAAACGCAAACAGTCAACGCGCAGATTGCACATCGGTCAGGAAGTGAATGTCGACGAGTTCTTGCGCTGGCTTGTGGGCTGTGGTATGGAACGAGTGACGGCAATCGAGCTGCCCGGAGAATTTAGCATGCACGGTGGCATCGTCGACATATTTCCTCCGGGCGACGTCAATCCGTTGCGAGTCGAGTTCTTTGGAGACGAAATCGAATCGATCCGCTGTTTCGATGTCGAAACTCAATGCAAAACGACGGACCAGCGGAATGTTGACATCACACTGGTTTCACCGGTCAGTGTCGAGGCGGACGGCGACGGAAATGTTCAGCCATTGTCACGATTCAGTGGCGAACAATTCCTCAATTCGCTTCCATCTGGAAGTTGGATTGCACTGGTGGAATTGCCCGAGTTGTTACAGGAAGGCAAACACTATCTGGCGAGACTAGACAATCCTCGCGATCTGTACAACGTGGATGCCACGATGGCCTGCTGCACAAAATTCCCGACGGTCACCGTTGCATCGTTAGCCGCTGATAGCACGGAATTCTCGTGCCACTTATCGATCGAATCGATCGAGCGGCTTACCAGGCCTAAGAGTGAGGTCTTCAACGAACTGGCGGCAGTGGTGGGTCATGACGAGCGAGTTGTGATTTGCTGTCATAACGACGGGGAGCAACAACGCCTGTCGGAATTGCTGAATCAAGCTGAAGTCCCCATCGCTGACCGTGTGCAGCTTTGTCTCGGTCGCCTGGCTTGTGGTTTTCGCATGGTGACTGAGAAGATCGTCGTGCTGAGCGATCACGAATTGTTCGGACGAACTGAAATTCGACGTGTCACACGACACCGGAGAACCGAAAGTCGGGCCATTGACAGTTTTCTGGAGCTCAGCGAAGGCGATCTGGTCGTCCACTTCACGCACGGTATCGGCCGCTATCGTGGGATGAAGTTATTGGAGAAAAAGGGTCAGGTGGAAGAGCACCTAGTGCTGGAGTTCCGCAACCGCGTCCAAGTCTACGTTCCCGTGTCACTAATTCATCTGGTGCAGAAGTACGTGGGTGGAGCAAAGGCGGTACCCACACTGTCACAATTGGGCACCAACACTTGGTCCAAGAAAAAGCAGAGAGTCGCTGAAGCGGTCAACGACCTAGCAGCGGATATGATCTGTCTGCAAGCCGAGCGTGAGTCCCAGCCAGGCATCAAGTATCCATCCGACAGTCAATGGCAGTGCGAATTCGACGCCGCGTTTCCATACACGGAAACGCCCGACCAACTGAAAGCGATCGACGATTGTAAATCCGACCTACAACGTTCCCGTCCCATGGATCGTTTGATTTGCGGCGACGTTGGGTACGGGAAGACCGAAGTCGCCATGCGGACTGTGTTCAAAGTAATCAATGCCGGACACCAGGCTGCGGTTTTGGTGCCCACAACGGTCCTGACCGAACAACATTTTCGAACGTTCACCGAACGTATGGCCGAATATCCGATCCGCATCGAATGCCTGTCACGTTTCAAAACGAAGACCGAGCAACGCAAGGTCCTGGAAGGCATGCAATCGGGGACTGTCGACTTAGTGATTGGAACACACCGGTTGATTCAGCAAGACGTGCAATTTAAAAATTTGGGACTATTGGTGATCGACGAGGAACAGCGTTTCGGCGTTACGGCGAAAGAGATGCTAAAAAATCTGCGACTGGAAGTCGATGTTCTGACGCTTAGCGCTACACCTATTCCACGCACGTTACATATGTCACTTTTGGGAATTCGTGATATCTCGAACCTGGAAACACCTCCACAGGACCGTACATCAATTGTCACACGTGTTTGTCGCTTTGACGCCGATTTAGTCCGTCAAGCCGTGGTTCGCGAATTGAACCGAAACGGACAAGTGTACTTCGTGCACAACCGTGTCTACAGCATTCAGTCCGTAGCCGATCGCATTCAGCAAATCGTCCCCGAGGCGACAATTGACGTTGCTCACGGTCAAATGCACAGCCACGACCTAGAAAACGCGATGCGCCGATTCATCTCGCGCCAAACCGACGTTTTGGTCTGTACGACAATCATCGAAAGCGGCCTGGATATCCCAAATTCCAACACAATATTCATACATCAGGCCGACAAATACGGACTGGCCGACTTGCACCAGTTACGCGGCCGAGTCGGGCGGTATAAGAACCGCGCTTACTGCTACTTGCTGCTCGACGAAGGCCGTACTGTGGCGTCAGCAGCGGCAAAGCGGTTGAAGGCGATCGAGGAATTCAGTGAACTTGGCGCCGGGTTCAAAATTGCCATGCGTGATCTAGAAATTCGCGGCGCGGGAAACATTTTGGGCACTGAACAAAGTGGCCACATCGTCTCGGTCGGTTACGAGTTGTACTGTCAATTGCTCGAAAACTCAGTCCGTCGTTTGAAGAATGAGCCGATTCGGGAGTATCAACATGTTGCCATCGATCTGCCCGTCTCAGCCTTTTTGTCGCCATCGTACGTTCCACCCGGCCGGCATAAGATCGAAATTTACCGGAAGCTATCCTGTGTGACATCGTTTGACGAGTTGAATAAACTGACGAGCGAACTGCGTGATCGCTTTGGTCCAATTTCGGCGGAGGTCGCCCGTCTGTTGGAATTAAAAGACCTACAAATACTGGCTTTAAGGTGGCATATCGATGATATCCATTTGGAAGGTAAATATGTTGTCTTCGGCTACCGGAATTTAAGAAAAATTCGTCAGTTAGCACTCTCTGGGGTAACGCAGTTGCGAATCGTCGATGACCGATACGCCTACTTGGTGCTTCCTAATGAAAAAATGCTCGTCGACGAGCTGCTGGTCCTGCTGAAATCGGTGTTGCAGCCACGGTAACAGTGGCGCTATAATCTGCCGCCTTTCCACCACTTTCACGTTCCAGACAGCCTTTACGAATCTGTTTTCCAACAATGCGACCACACGAATCCGTCGCAATCGCTATACAAACTCCCTGGACCAAAGTCTAAGAGAAGGCCTGTCATGCGTGTCTTATGCACACTGTTAGCAACGTTCGTCGCTATTACAGGCTGTGGAACGACAAATCACGTCGCTAAAGTGGACAATCCTGTCATGGGGGATGCGCCGCCACGCAAAGTCACCGCAGCACTCGACCCTTTGTACCCCGGCAACACAAACAAGTGGCAACCTACAAAGTCCGATGTTTCTCCGGCAACGCAAGAGGTCAATCTGGCCTCGGGCAATCGACAAGACATCCCCGTCGATGACATGTCAGAATTCCAAGTCGTCGCTCAAGTCAATGGTGAACCAGTTCTTGCCTACGAAGTCTTAGATCCGTACGCGAAGCGACTTTCTGAATTGCGTGAAACGGTGTCGCCACAGGAGTATCGTGCGTTTCGTAACTCGCTAATCAAGAATGATTTGCGTTTGCATATCGAGAGAAAATTGGTTTATCAGTCACTCAAGGCTACCCTCAAACCCGAACAGTTCAAACAGCTGAATCAACACGTCGAACTCCAGTTCGAAAAAAGAATCGCTGAGTTGAAGAAGGAATTCCAGGTCAATACGAAACTAGAACTCGAACATGAACTCCAAGAACAAGGGACTTCGATCAGCGCTCTGCGGCATCAGTTCGTAAATCAGCAAGTGGCACGCGAGTATTTGGCAGCTAAGGCACAATCGTCTCATACCATCGGCCGGCAGGAACTGATCGAATACTACCGAGCCCATTTGGATGATTACACGGTACCGGCCCAAGTGAAATGGGATCAAGTCGTCGTCAGCCACGCGAAACACGGCGGCAAACCTGACGCATTCCAGATCTTCGAAAACGTGGTCGAAGATCTGAAACGTGGCACTGCGTTCAATGAGGTCGCCAAACTGTATTCTGACGGCCCAACCGCCAGTAATGGTGGTCAATGGAACTGGACCCGCGCAGGAAGCCTGGCCAACAAGGATCTTGAAAAGACGCTGTTTCAGCTCCCGATCGGAACGATCAGTCAGCCACTGGATGGACAAAACGCCTTTCAGCTAATCCGAATCACGGACCGGCAAGATGCCGGTCGGATTCCATTTGAAGAGGTCCAGGATGAAATCGTAAAAACTATGCAGCAGCAAGACAGGCAGAATACAGTGAAAAATCTTTTGGAACAACTTATTGAACCCGCAGATGTCATTACGATCTTCGACGAGAAATAGCAACGTTTAGGCACGCGACGACGCATTTCACAAAATCCCATCCGACCGGCAAATCTTGCCGATAGTGATTCGAAGTAGGGAATCAATTTTGAAGAATCTGTTGTAATAGCGTCAGACCGGGGTTGACCGCCGGCTTGGAATTTCGCTATTCATCTCCACCTCTCCTCTCTCTCCCAAGAAGTCTCCTGAGTCATCACATCACGGCCGCTTATTCACA
>CAUZSN010000114.1:0-8514 GCA_963582345.1 Planctomycetota bacterium | reverse complement strand
GCTAGTCAATCTCCCAAACGGGCACATGTAAGAGTTTTCCGAATAATGTGAGCTTTTGGTTTATTCGGATTAAGGCGGCTGCTGAGCTTTCGCCGATACCAGATTTCAGGATTAAAGTAGCGATGCTGCGCTCGTGGAGCATATCCTCGTCCCACTCAAAGTCTAAACTGCATTGCGACGTCCGTAATTGATGCGTACGTTGGAAAAGGAGCTTGAGCAATGTCCACTGCGATGCGTGCCATGCTATTGTTGGTGGCAATTAGTTTCATTTTCCCAAGTTCGGCTCAAACACAGCTGTTTTCTGATCCTTCGAACACCCGTTGTCGTGGTTGCCAGCCATCTCAGCCTTGTTGTCCGTTAGTTCATAAATATGGGCACCCGCAGCCTGCATTCCAACAGCACAGAATTTCAAATCCCGTTTTCAATGCACCGTCGAGCCCTGCCATCAACACACATTTCCGACAACAGAAAATCGTGACCTACCATGACGTGCCATCAGTCGAGTACCGTCGAAAAATCCAAATCGATATCGTTCCAGCGACTATGTTCCGCGATGTACTCGTCGACCAAGGAAGTTATCAGACCGTTTGGGTGCCGAAGTTAGTAACTCAACGAACTAAGCAGACGGTGTATCAACAACGACTCAGTTACCGAACAGTTCCGTATCAGGTCAATCGACGCATCCCACAGCTTTCCACCCGACTGGTGCAGCAACCGGCTTTGCCGTATATTCCTCGAACTGATTATGCTCACACACGCCCAACCGCCCCATTAACGATTCGGCCCTTGCCCAACTATACACCTACTGCCACCACGACCATGCCGTCGCTTATTGTGCCTTCACTGCGGACTGCCCAAAAGTCGTCTAAGTCAAAGATCGTTCCCATTCCCGATCCGAAGTTTATGGAGCCACCGCTGGCTGATCACTATGACGAGCGCACCACAGTCAAGGCCCAGGATAATGCGGCACACTTTGATAGCCATATCAGAAATGACCTGATCACCGACCCGTTCGAAAATTCAATACCCCCGAAGCCGGTATCCGGACGAAATAGCCAGTTCGTTCCGGCTCCCTCGGCAGCGATAGTTTGGCAAACCCGTCGTCAACTGCTTCGCAAGTAATCTGTGGGCCCGTTTTTCTAGGCCGTCTCGTTGGCTTGCACAACGCCTGTTTAACCACTGCATGGCCAAACAGGCGTGAGAGCACTTTGGTTCCGCGTGCCCCTTCTGTGCATACTTGTTCAATTGAAAAAAACGGCATCAGGCCACGACGGCTGTCAAAGCGGATGAAGCCATCGCTACAGATTGTATCCAAATTCCTGTTACCGATTCTTGTACCGCTGACTTGCCGTTTTCAGAATCTCTCGTTCGCGATCAGTAAGACTACTCTCTCCACTCTTGTGGAACTTTTTCAGGATCTCGTCCACTTGGTCATCCAGATTATCGTAACTTTCCGATTTCGTCGGCACCTTGTGGATGCGGATACGGCTGCGAGAACCGAAAAACCGGTCAAAACGTGGAACACGCAGCTTTCCCAGAAAATATTCGAGTCGAATATTTTTCTTCTTGTACACATATCCGAATGCCAGCCCGCCAAGATGCGCAGAATGTGCGATGCCGTCTTGAACATTCTCTCCGAGAAGGCTGCCCAGAATCGGCATCGAATCGTAAATGATATAGAATAACACTAACCAGCGAATTTCTATGGGGATAATGCCCATCAGCAGGATCCGCTGATGTGGGAAAAAAAGCGCGAAAACCATCATAATCGCTAACACTGACCCCGATGCTCCAACGGCAGGGATCAGTTCGCCGGTAAACAGTCCAAACGTCACAAAAGTGACTCCTGCAACTAGCGCTGCCGTCAAGTAAAACAACAGGAACTCCCGAGATCCATACATCGTCTCCAACGTCTTCCCAAACCACCAAATAAATAGCATGTTGAACAAGATATGAAACAAGTCGTTCATGGAATGGCAGAACGCGTATGTGATCAGCCGCCAAACTTGGCCGTGAATGGTCTTGGCCGGATGCAGTTCCAACCCCGCCTGGATTGCAGAGCTGAAATTCTGAAGGACAAAAACGACGACCGTGATGATGATCAGCCACTTGCAGACCGAACCGCTGCCTCCATGCTTGGGACGTTGCGGGGACTCTCGAATGTAGTCGCGGCTGTAAATGCCCACTTCGTGAATCCGTCTCCAAAAGGGCAGTCAGTTAGAAACGCATTGATTATAGAAGCGAAACGTGAATTTGATCACTATAGCCGAGAGGTCAAGCGGACTCGATCCCTCTAGTTTGGCAGTTTCGCGGTAATCGGCAACTTTCGGCCAGGCAGGCTTTTGGCGAGACGTTCATTGATCGCTCGTAACCGATCGAATTCCTCATTTGTAGTTTTCAAGACCCTGCGCAGTTGATCAACATCAACTTGCTGGTGATTCCGAATCTCTTCCTGGTCCTTGGTGGCCTTGATCAATCCAATGATCATATCTTGGGAAATAACTCTCCGGTGTGCTTCCAAGTCAGGATTGCCGTTCAGCTCAATCAGTCTTAAATCAAGATGCATCTGCGAAGCCTGGATTAATTCGTCCTGCTTGATGAGGTTAACCAACTTCTGGGCATGCTCTTCGTCGGACAACGTTAATGCAACGTCCAGATCGTTCAATGTCTCCTTATGAGCCGATGGAATCAATTCACGCAATCGCCAGTCAGGTCCCAGTTGCCAAGTCTCCGGCCCATGTGGACTTCCTAGCCGAACTCGCCACGCCGGCTGCAAAGCCACGCGATTCTCTTGCGCTTGAGAAACCGTGAATGAACCAATGAAGATAAATTCGCTCGTTGCGGCCCGATTCGGCCCAAAAGCGTATACGGTCATTCCCTGTTGCAACCCTTGAGTCGTTCCAACGTCGGCGCTTAATAAATCCAATTGTGCCGGATTGCGCTCAACATGCACATCATACCAATAACGACCCCACCCCAATTCGCCACGCTGCAACTGGGCCTGCAATTTACTGAGTGTGGACTGATTTTCGCTAAGATTCTTTTCGACCCTAGCGTAGTTCTTGTTCAACTCCTCCACCTGTTTGATCCAACTGTTCCGTACCTGAAACATCTGCCCGGTCAGCAGGACTGCAGGGATGGCCAGAACGACGATGAACCAACTCAAACTTTTCCCCAGAATGTGCATGAGCAGCTCCGGAAACGAATCCTAGCAACACAGACACTCATCGACAGACAGAAGACTCAACCCCGAGATTCCATTGGTAGGTAATAGTCGTAAGGCTTAGACAAACCTTGCCGATGAAAGGCGAATTCCGACGAGTCTGCGGTTCATCATAAGGCACTGCGATCGGCACGGTCAAGCAGAAATAAGTCGTCCTTTTCGGTCAAAAAACCGAAGAAAAGTAAAATCGTCGCGACCAGTGCCACAGCACTCGTCAACACGTCAGCAAGACACAACGAGCAGATTAACGGAAATTTCGACGTTATTTTTCGGAAAGAACGCTTCATAGACTAACTCGCTTGCATGTTTTCTAATCGTTCCCGAGCGTCCTGATACTCGTAATCGACGACTAGAACTTCTCCGTAGTGGTCTTCAGCAGCATCGACGTCGCCAGCTTCATCACACAAACGACCCAGCCAATAATGCACTTCCAGGAACAACTCCGGCTCATCGTTTTGATTCAGTTTTGGGACCGCCTTTTCAAACTGCCGCCGCGCAAGGTTGCCTTTCTTCTCCTTTAAAAAACATTTTCCGAGTGCACTCAGGGCCTTACACTCCAGCCGAGTATCCTTAACACATTGTTGTATCAGCGGAATAGCCTGCTCATATTTCTTAACCCGCATTAGACGTTGCCCCAAATCCCACTTCAACCGCAGATCAGCCGGATAAGTTTTGATGCGAGTGCGGAAGACTTCAATTTCACGGCGGAGCAACTGCTTTTCCAATTCGCCAGCTTTCTGCTTGGCTTCCGAATTGTCGGGCTCGACGGTAGTGGTCTCCTTTGCCAATTCGTGTTCGCGCCGCAATTGATCCAACTCAACATCTTCCAATTGTTCTCGAATGCCGGTTTCGTCACCTGAGAGATCGAGCGCTTTTTTCAGCATCTCGGCCGCCTGTTCTAATTTTCCCGCACGTTTGTAGAACCCGGCAATTTTAAGGTAGCCTTCGTAACTGTCAGGGGCTTTGCGAAGAGCGTGCAGCAAGTCTGCTTCTTCGGACATTCCTGGACCATCAGCCGCGCCGGATTGCTCAATCTTTAACCGCTTGGCGACTTCATGGGCGGCCATGGTACCTTTTGCTGTATCAGCGTCAGCATAACCACCTCGATCGAGGACTTCGGTTGCGGCAATTTGCTGCAATTTCGACCGTGCCTCGCCGTCGAGTGGGTCGATCTTGCAGATCTTCTCCCAAACTTTCCCGGCATCTGAGAAATCTCCGCGTTCTTCAAGCAATTCCGCCAGAGCTTGGTTGAATCTCTTATTATCCGGGTCGCACGCAACGGCCTTCTGGTAACCGAACACGGCGACCTTAGTGTAGCCAAGGTTTCGGCACGCTTCACCGATGTCAGCATTCATTTGAGCGTCCCAGGGATTCAAGATCAGGCCTTCCTCGGCCGTTTGATTCACGGCTGTCCAGTTGTTTGTCACCTTGGCCTTCTTGATGCGCCCCTTGATACCCACCAACTTGACAACGGCCATCTTTGCTCCGGTTCCGTTGTTGTTGTATTTTTTCGTTTCTGTGCCGCGCAAGGTTTGCCGGTAAAACAGATTGCTGGGATCGAACATTGCCGCCTGACCATACATCTCAATCGCATAATCCCAGTTTTCTTTAGAAATCGCCTCGTTGCCTTTGCGAAAACTGCTGGCGGCTGCGAGCTGCCTTTTTTCAGATTCCATAGTCGTCTCTCCCGTTTTCTGTAGCTGGCATCACGACGCAAATCAGAGCGGCGACCGAAGCAGTTCTTGCCTCGAACAAACATTGGCTGGCGTCCCGAATCAGCGACCGCTCAAGTTCGTTCTGCTCACAACGAACTTTTAATCTATCACAAGAATCGACCGCTTGCCAGAACGAGCCTTCAGGTTTTACTATCGTCGGCTGTTGAAGCCCGAACGCTATTGTTTGCGATCCGTCCAACTCGTCACCAGAGATGGACTTTTCCTATCGTCTTAGGACCGAGAACGAGCTGTGCACACCAGATGAATTACTCACGTCACCGACGGCCTTGTTGCGAAGACTGGCAATCTGAATGCGCCATGACATAAGCCGCATACAACCCAAGAATATGGCGAAATTCTTGGTATGCACGCATTTGTAGAACCTACGCAGAGTAAACGCGTTTCGGTCGTGCAAGCACGAAAAGCCGCTCGGAAATCACGAACAAAAATCTGTAAAAGTATAGCAGCAAGCAATCTGCGACTACCGCTCGCGAATGATTTGCGGTTAAGCCTGCCAGCTTCCACGATCAACGATCTGTCTGTGACGTGCTTACTGCTTGTTCGTCATAAATCGTCAAGACGACCTTCTGGCCCTTCGTCAGAGGGACGCCGGCGTGAGGCTCTTGATCGTACACGATGTAGGCGAGTCCGCTATCAGATGCGTGCCTTCCTCGTCGAAATTCGATTAGGCAGCCGGACTTTTTCATCAATTTACGGGCCTTCTTCCAATGAAAGCCGATCAGCGATGGCATACTAATTTTCTGCACGAGTCGGTAACCTCGCAACTTTGGATTGAACGGGTTTCCGTTTCCAAATCCAAAGATACCTCGCGGCTTGTTTGGCACCAACTTCCGAAACATAAAGACGGTTTCCTTGTTCCCAGTAGGATCTATGAGCTGAACGGCCACCGGTAGAAACGTCTCCTTGTTCAAAATCACCGTCGCTTTGCGGTAGTTAGCGGAATCTTGTCTCCATCGCGGCTTCGCTTCCAACCAAACTTGCGACGCCTGTGGTGATTTCAACAGCTTTAGGAAGTAGCGTCGCTTTGCTTTCTCGGCAGGCATGCCGAACAGAAAAGGTAACGGACCGTCGATGATATCGGTCCCGCGATTTTTTTGTGGAATCGGAAATTTTTCGACCGTCTTATCGATATCGCTAACCATCCAAATGTGCTTTCCGTCGCAAATCCATTTTTCGGGACGATGAGCTTGGACCCTCAAGTTGACCGGCTTGCCGGTGTTTGGATCTTCTTTCACTGTTTCGGTGCCGGGTTTGACCTTTCGACCCACCAGATCGATACGACCCTTGTCGGGAGCTTCGTAGTAGAAGATGCCCATCGACTGCTTTTCCACAAGAAACACGTAATCATAAACGTATCGATAATGCTCGCCCTGAAGTTTTTTGATATTTGCCGAGGCGATCTCCCAATCCTTCAGAATTTTTTCTAATTCCGGCGACAGATTTTGGACCTTCAAAAGTGGTGTCGTCTGCGGGCGCGGGAGTCTGGAACTTTGAATCTCGGTGCTTGCGTGTTGCGGGAATCCTATTCCAGATGTCACGTGCAGACAAAGAATCAGAACCAGACCCACAAAAAGCTTCTGTCGCATCCGTTGGGGATCCATTTTGCGACTGGTTCCTTCCGAACTCTGCAACTTTCACCGGTGAATGACCGGCGCTCAAGACACACTCCGACCGGCCGCAATCTGCATTGAATGTCACAACACATGTGATAAGGGCACGTTACGACGTGGCCCTTTGATCAAAAGGCAAATTTTAGCACGTGTCCTGAATTCAGACTACCCCGGATTCACTGGGATCAATGCATCACGTTGATAAGCGTAATCACAAATTCGATACGTCCAAATGGAAGATGGAATTCATCGTCACCAAGTCGGTTGTGGAATCGTGATGACGAATTAAGTTCACGCAGGCATTCGCCTGTCGAATGTCTTTCGCCCTACTCAGCTCAAGTCCCAACAGCCCGGCCATATAGACTCGATTCACAATATTATGAGCGACGACGACGATTGTTTCACTCATGTGCTGGCGGAGCACCCAATCGAATGTCGGCTTGACGCGACGAGCGACATCAGCATAGGTTTCTCCGCCTACATAAGGATTCTCGGCGGGATTGTTCATAAACTCTCGATAGGCGTCAGGGTATTCGCATTTCACAGAACCCCAGTCCATCCCTTCCCAGACCCCGACGTTGCATTCCGTGATCTCTTCAAGTCGCATGACCTCCAGTTTGTGCCGCGCGGCGATCGCTTGAGCTGTTTTGACTGCGCGTAACAGCGGGCTTGTATAAACGCACTTGACGGAAAAATAGCTCAAAAATTTCGCTACAGCAGTCGCTTGTTGCTGTCCGGAGGCACTCAATGGAAGGTCGAAACCGCGGCCTTGCAGGACATACGGCCGTTTTTCGTTTGCCTCGGTCGCACCGTGACGGACTAGAAACAGATTGGTTGTCTGCGACGATGACGATTGTTTCATTCAAGCCTGCCGCTATGAACCTTAATGGAATCAGTTCAACACTGTCTCAAACCATTTCCACCATCGCATGATATATTGTTCTCTCTTTGCTGCGTCTCCTGAAAGCCCGATAAACTCTTTGCTGACCTCAATAGCACGCTGCATATCTTGGGCCCTATATAATAAATATATCTTGCACAAATAAAGCATATTCGTTTCAGCAGCACCTGGCCGCACATTCTGCACCCATAAGTCCATGTAGTGCTCTGCTAACCGGTAGTCCTTTGCCTGAATGGATGCGGCGGTCAAATAACTAAGGACCGGCCGGTTGTGAGGAAGCTTTTCTAGAGGCACCTTGGCAATGATCCGCTGCGCGTATTGGTCGCTCCCAAATAGCCACAAAATGTAGTTAGACAACGCGGGCTGATGAACACAGTTGTGAAACAGTTCCACAATGTGTTTACTTCGCTCAGGATGTGTCATTAAGAGTTCATTGATTATCTGCCGAGTACCGAAATGCTGCAGGGCCTTTTCCCGCATCGTTTCCGGCCAAATCCTAGCAATGGATTGACTATTCATAAAGTTTTTCAACGAAGCATCGGAGTCCATCAAACTATGGTAGACGCGCAGATCATGACGTCGATCACGAGCTCTATATGACAGACGATGTGGATAGTTATCTACTAATGCTGGGTTATCCGCGATCCACGCGCGCAACCTCTGGCCGTCCGCGATAAAAAGTGAGCCAAATTGCTCGGGACTCTCGAGTCCAGTCGCGTTCAGTTCTGGCCCTATTGTCGGGTCATCCCATTGGCGCTCAAAGTCTTCTGTTGCAACTGGCTGGTCAGGAAGCGTCTTCATTCCCACCATCATCCAATTGAAGCCTGCGCCAATCCATAGAGAACTCTCCTGAAATACATCACAAAACGCCTGGAGTATTGCTTTTGTCTGCGACAGACTCAGTTGTGATACTGGCAGCCAGTAGGTGACGATTCCGCCTGGTGCCAGTCGCTCATGCATCAATTGGAAATACTCCCGGGAATACAGGTTCTGTACACCCCTTATGTTAGGTGGAGGAGGCTCACCGGTAATCAGATCAAAACT
>CAUZSN010000113.1:0-8573 GCA_963582345.1 Planctomycetota bacterium | reverse complement strand
TGGAGTTTTTCGACTCGCAATTCCAAGGTTACGTTTTCGACCGCAACGAGAGTCACAAACATGACTTATCATTTGCAGACTATCAGATTTGGGACGAACGTGAACATTCCAAGCTCTTGTGTCACCGCAAGGACTTTGTTCGTCACTTAATCGAATATCGCAACGAGTTTTCAGAGGTTCAGGCGACTAAACTCAAAGTCATGCAGATGAGCCCGGAGAACCGAAGCAAGTTTCGATCGGGTCCCTGGAAAGGTACGTGTAAGCTTAGGATCGCAGGCCGAACCCGTGATGGTCAGCTGGCCGAAAGGATCATCAAGTTCCGGTGTCGTGTGAAACAGATCTCGGATGAAACGCCAAATCAGCGAGGTTGGCTGCTTGGGTTAGAAGCCTATACCGCCAGATATTCGCGAGGTCCAAAGGTTTTGATGCAAGACATGACGTCCGATACAGGAATTCGGACAGCGGTTCTGCGCGACAATTGGCGGGACCGGGCGGCGGTTCTGCCATTTTTGACCGGCGGAGTGTACCTGGCGGATTATGATCAAGATGGTCTGATTGATGTGTTACTCACCGATCTGAATGGATTATTCCTCTACAAGGGTCAAGGTGGGGGAAAATTTGTGGATGTGACGTCACAGGTCGGTTTGCCCAATCGTGCTGAGAATATTCAAGCGGCGTTCGCTGATTTCGATGGAGACGGTTACGAAGACCTTTTGATTGCAACCGACGTATACCGAAATCACCAGGGCCAGCGATTTGAACGGTTGGTTGTCGGGAAAGACACTAATTTAGGCTTCGACCCGTGTATGGGATTCGCTGTGGCTGATTTCGACCGTGATGGTCTATTGGATCTTTACCTTGTCGGTAACATCTTGGCGCATCAGATGTCGACAAATCGCTGGATTGGTAAGAACGAATCCAGCCGCAATCAACTTTGGCGAAACCTTGGCGACTGGCAGTTTGAAGACGTCACGCATCAGAGTGGTACGATCGGTGGTGGAAGCCCGACGTTCGCTGCGGTCTGGTTCGATGCTAATGGAGATGATTGGCCCGACTTGATGACATCCTGCGAGATGGGCACGAATGACTATCTGATCAATCAGCAAGACGGGACGTTTCGAACTGGCGATTTACCGGATGGATATGGCGGCTTTTCGATGGGCATTACTGTCAATGACATCGACAACGACGGGTACGGCGATCCGTACGTCGCAAACATGTATTCGAAAGCTGGTGAGCGGATTGTTGCCAACCTGAGTCCAGACATTTATTCCGCGGAAACGTATGCGAAGATGCTCGATTTTGTGAGCGGGAACGAGCTGTACCGCAATCTGGGCGATGGGCGATTTGAACGCATTGGCCACTATGCCGGTGTCTCCGACGTCGGTTGGGCCTATGGGGCTGGTTACGTCGACCTGGATGGCGATGGTCGTGTGGATTTATATGCTCCCGTTGGTTTCCAGAGTATCAGCCCGAATCAGACCGATGGGTGACGGTGTGTCTGGTTGGCTGTCGTGACACAGCCGTTCAGTTGTGATGCCAAGACGCCGGCCCTTCGTCGGGTGGACCAGGACAAGGGTGAATTCTGGGTTTCGAATCCGTGGCTGTTTTCCGAAAGCGGCCGCAACTTGAGTGCCTACGAGCGCAACGGTTTTTTCTTGAATGCCGGTGACGGTTCTTTTTACAACCTGTCGTTTCTAAGCGGTGCTGATAATAAAGGAGACAGTCGCACAGTAGCCTCCTGGGACATAACTGGTGACGGAATGCCCGAACTGTTTGTTCGTCAAGTGGGAGGTGGAAGTTTAGTAGTATACAAGAATCAGTTTTCCTCAACGAATTGGCTCAACGTCTCGTTGCGAGGCACATCGAGTAATCGATTTGGAATCGGCGCCAAGTTAATTTGTGAAACTGCCGAGAAGCGAATCTGTCGCGAGCTATACCCTATCGTCAACTTCTTGTCACAAGCGCCTGCAATGGTCCATTTTGGACTGGGTGCTGAAAAGGAAGTGCAGCAATTGACAATTCGGTGGCCATCTGGCCACGTTCAGAAGTTGCGTGACCTTCCGGTCAACCAACATCTGTTGATCCAGGAAGGACACGTTGAGCCAACGAAGATTATTCCTGGAAGTGCAGCAATGGCGGTTAAGTCGCACCACGATTGACGAGTGGCGTGCCTTTGGGCAAGCGTCAGAGCAACTCGAAGCCGTTCAAAGAGAGAGCAATCCTAACAACAATCATCTCAGATCTATGAGTTGAAGTAGCGTCTCATGGAGCGTGACGGTTACTTCGGGTGGAAAGCCTACGAGTGAAACCGCAGTCGTGCGGTGTCGTACGTTGTCCAATCGAAAATGACAGGTTGTTCACACGAGTCCGACACGCTAGCGAGTGAATCGCGGTTCTACCTGGTTGGCATGTTTTGAAGTTGCGACTGTCGTGTGAATACAGCAAAGGGTTGTTCAAAAACACCTTATACTTGAAGGTGTGAACCGTTATGGAGAAAGCATGCCTTTGAGACGCCGTTCGAGTGAGGTTTTGGCATTTGGTCTATGCTGCGTTCCTGCGACCGAAAGACGCAACTTCAAAGCTGGCGCATGAGGCTTCAAAGTACGGTGGTAATTCAATTTTGAGACAAGGCCTGATGTAACCGCTGTAGAAGGCGTAGTAACGGAGTTGCATTTAGGAATGTGTGGAATGACAATTCGGTGCTTGATGACGTTGATTGGGGCCGCTGCGTTAGTGTGTGGATGTGCGGATCAAGGTGCCAGTTTGAAGAGTTTAAACTTTAGAGCCAAGGACGTGAATGCTATGATTGAGAGTCCAGAAGCAACCGGTGCCGCAATCGGTCAGACGGAGCCCACAATGGATTCGCTGCCCAAAACAGACGAAGAGTGGAAGCAGATTTTGACACCGGAGCAATACGAAGTCGCTCGCAAAAAGGGAACTGAACGGGCATTTACGGGCGAGTATTGGGACAACAAGAAAGAAGGCGCCTACCAGTGTGTTTGCTGCGGCGCAATGCTGTTCAGCTCTGAGACGAAATTCGATTCGCGTACCGGCTGGCCAAGTTTCTACCAACCTGTTACGGACCAGAATATCAAAACTGAAGAAGACAACAGTCTGTTTGTGCAGCGGACCGAAGTGCTTTGTCGCCGTTGCGATGCACATCTTGGTCACGTCTTCAACGACGGTCCAGCGCCAACAGGCCTGCGATATTGCATTAACTCAGCCTCACTGAATTTCAGAGGAAAGGAGTGATGTGGTGAGGAATGCCTACCCTGCAATATGCTGAAATCTAAGGGGAAGGAGTCGGAGGAAGCGTCTACAGTACGGCGTGATCGGGCTTGGCTAGCGCGGCACCGGCAACAGGGATCAGATTTCCGTCATCGTCAAAGTTCATGTCACGCGGGTCTTCGAGGATTTCCAAGTCGTTCCTGCTTTCGATTTCGGGCAAGTAGAATTCGCTGACTAAGATCTCACCGATTTGAAGGGTGTTGGAAATGTGAATCACTTGGGAATTTTCAGGTTCGATCAGGCCGATGGTTAGAAACAAGGCGTCGATGGCTTCGCGGTCGGTCTGAAATGCCATCGGTAGACTGGCGGCTGATGGGTGGCTTCCGGTAAGAGCGTTGATGGCGGTTGTCTTGCGGTCGACCGCGTCAATCGTTCGCAAGTTAGTCACTTCGGCCATACCTAATCCGCAAGCGTTGCCATGTGTTTCATTTGTCAAGCCGCGAACGAAGATTCGCTTGACCGACACGTCGTCGTGTTGTGTTGCGGCGTGATCGTTGAATTTGCGGCCGATGACGTTTGTGTCCATACCGGTGCCGCTAATGTTCTTACCCAACTCGTCGACGATTAATATCTCGACTTTTTGGAATGGAAGGCGAGGCATCCATTTCTTGGAAATAATGAGCAGAGCTTTCTCGCGTTCCAGGAAATCATTAGGACGGACCGCTTCGATCAATCCTACCTTGTTGTAAGCGCTTTCAACAATGGCCAGTCCGGCAATTATTTTACACTCTTTCAGTACGGTGTCGGCTAGGACTGTGACGATTTCCGGCCAACTGTAATCTTGGATCGCCTGGTGATAGAGTTTTGCTCCGGTATGCTTTCCCAGGCCGATCAGCATCATCTTGCAAAGGCCCGATTCAATCACGCCGACGAAGCTAGTGTGTGGTTTCACTCGGCCGCACACCAGCACGTGGTCGGCTTCAAATGCATTGCGGTCGAAGTGCACCGGGATGCCTTGCGGTGTTTCTTGGACGAAGACGGTTTCCATCGACGAGCGGATTTCGGCTTCCATGAATTCCTCGGTGATGCCATAGCTCTCGATAATCTGGCGCTGCCCTTCGGCAGTTCCGCCGCCATGGCTTCCCATGGCCGGAACGACGAATGGTATGGCGCCCAACTTTTTGAAGTGATCAGCGGCCGCTTTGATGATCTTGGCGATGTGGGTGATTCCGCGGCTGCCAGCGGTAATAGCTACCGTGTCGCCCGGAGTTATCTGTTGTCCCAAGTCGAGCGCACCAAGGTGGCGATCAACCTCTCTGGGAAGATCGTCAATCCACGGCGCATCGAATTTCTGTTGCACACGTAACATACGTGGATACTGCATACAGAATCTCCAGGTTGTGACTATACAAGTGATTCTCAGTTTATTGTAGACTTCGTTGACAGTCTACAAACTCAAGATTGACAATAACTAAACGCGGATCGAAGACTGATCCATTGCGAATGGAATCGGACCTTGGGAACCCAGTCTGATGTCGTGCGATGAGATGTCCGACGATGACAATTGCCTGGTTGTGACCGAAGATATACGGATTCCTCGTTACGAATTCACATTCACGTTTGTCCGCAGTTCCGGTCCGGGCGGGCAAAACGTGAATAAAGTCAACACGAAAGCGCGTTTGCGGTGGCCGGTTGTGACTTCGCGCAGTCTAATCGACGACGTTAAACAACGTTTCCTGATCAAGCATCGTCGGCGAATTAACGTTCACGGAGAGCTGGTGATCTCTAGCCAACGATTTCGCGATCAGAATCGCAATATTTCCGATTGTCTGGAAAAGCTGCGGGCAATGCTGCTCGACGTTGCTGTAGCACCGATCAGGAGAAAGAAGACAAAACCATCGCGTGCCGCGATCGAACGTCGACTGCAAAGTAAACGAGAACGCTCGCGGAGAAAACAACTTCGCGATCGTTCGAAAGTTGATGACGAGTCGTAGGCAGTTTTTATGTAGGTTCGTTGCACGGCCCTTATAGGAATGACCAAGACAATCGGTGATACGAAGTTAAAGACGGCGCCAACCAGGCTGGGGCCCATGCTTCTAGCCATCGGTCCCGGCATTGTGGTCAGTGGTTCGGTGATTGGTTCCGGCGAGTTGATCAACGTGCCCGTGCAGGCGGCCACGTTTGGCTTCGTCGTGTTCTGGGCCGTGATTCTGTCATGCGTGATCAAGTTCTTCCTGCAGGTTGAACTGGGCCGGCACTGTCTTGTTCACAACCGTACGACGATTCAGGCACTCAACACTTGCCCAGGTCCGAGATTCCGTGGAACCAGTTGGATTGGGCTGGTGTTCATGGTCGGTTACACGGCCTTTATGGTGACGGTCGGCGGCATCATGGCATCGACGGCGGGATTGTTCAACAGTCTCCGCTCGCCGAAAGCGAAGTGGCATCGACGAACCTCTGGGCTCTGATCATCATCGTCGTCGTCAGCCTAATGCTCTGGCGCGGAATTTATGGTGAACTGGAGAAGCTGATCGCAATTCTGGTCTGCGGGTTCAGTTTCTCGGTGGTCGTGGCCCTGATGTTGTTGGTGGTGAAACCGGACGAGCGTTACCCGATCAGTCTTGCCAACGTGTTCTTGGGATGCACGATGTCCTTAGGCGAGTTGGCCCCTACGGCCGCGGCTATCGCCGTCGTCAGCCTACTGGGAGCCCTGGGTGCGACTGCTAGCGAGATGTTCATGTACCCGTATTGGGTGCTGGAGAAGGGGTATGCGGAAAACGTTGGTCCAGCTGATGTCGACGGATGGCTAGAACGGGCCCACGGCTGGGTAGCGAGTGCTGCGTTTGGATGTTGGTGTGGCCACGCTACTGGCGACCGTGATCACGGCGGCTTATTTCCTTGTCGGCAGTGCTGTTTATCAGTACCGATCTACTAACGGTCAACCCGGACGGTGGTTCGCCGGATATTCGGGATGGACAATGGAAGACGATCTGCGTCCGGCTTTATGAGGCTTCAGATTCCGAAACGGCAGGGCCTGCGCAACGGGTGTGGGAGTTGCTGTCGCAGGACATAATTCGCGATAAGATCATCACTACCGCTCTGTCCAACCAAACCAATCAGGAGGCCGACAAGGACTTGCTCAATGCGTTGAACGCCATCATCATCAGCCGTGAATTCTACCGGCCAGCCAGCTTTCGGACGCTGACTGACCCGGTGCACAGGCAGCCGGATCAGCTTGTACTGCCCAGACCGGTTCGCGACTTACTGATGCGCGTCCAGCAGAGTGGGATTGCGTCGTTGTCCGAACTGGAAGTCCAACGATTGAATCGTCAACTAGTGGAAGCCTCATTTCCCGAGGCCATCGTGCCCACAGTTCCGTCGGGGATGAGTATCGTTCACCAGCTTTCGCGGATTTACACCGACACCTACGGCCCTTGGTCTTACGGCATCTTCATGTTTGGAGGATTTTGCACGCTGTTTTCGACGATCGTCGTCGTGGTGGCTGCTTCAGGCCGCATGTGGACCGACCTCTTGTCCAGTTTGGGTGTCTTCCAGTACGGGGACGTATCGGTGAGGCAGCGTTATAACCGTCTATTTCAGACTCTGTCCTTGGTGGGGTTTCTGGCCATTACGTGGTTTATGCCAGAGAATCCCGTATTTCTGGTCATCTTGGGACAGACGATTAACGGTGCATTCAACACGCCGATTCTTATGTTCGGCATAGTTTGGCTGGCCTTTCATACCGACCGTCGGTTACGAATGAGTCCGGTGACGGCCGTGCTGCTTGTGTCGTCGGTTGTCGTGATCGCCGGTTGCTTAGCGATCGGCGTCTTTCACCAAGTGGCACATTAATTGATCCGAGCTAAGCGTCTGTTGTGCCACGAAGGCGAATGTCGACACTCGCACTGTGTGCGGTCAGACCTTCTTTTCCTGCCATCAGGCGGACGTCGTCGGCTTCTTGTCGGAGAGCGTCGCAGTTGTAGGTGATGATGGACGATCGTTTCAGGAAGTCGTTGGCGCACAAACCATTGGCGAAGCGGGCGGTTCCGCCTGTCGGGAGGACGTGCGAGGGACCAGCTGCATAGTCGCCCATTGCGACAGGCGTATTGTGTCCTAAGAATACGGCTCCAGCGTTTTGCACTTGGCTGAGAACATGTTGCGGATCGGCGGTGGAAATGTGCAGGTGTTCAGGAGCGAACAAATCGGTCAAACGTGTGGCCTCGGCGGCGTCGCGGGCCAAAACTAAAGCGCCGTAAGCTTCCAGACTCGCGCAAGCCATTTCACTACGCGGCAGTTGTGCCAGTTGTTTCTCCAGTTCCGTTTTGACAGCATCTATGAGCGGTTCGTGCCACGTGATTAAGATGCTGGAGCCTGGGCTGTGTTCGGCTTGTGAGATCAGATCGCTGGCCAGGAAGTCCGCGCGAGCGGTTTCATCAGCTAGGACGATGACTTCACTGGGGCCCGCAATCGAATCGATGTCAACGTCACCAAAAACGTGACGTTTTGCCAACGCGACAAACAGATTTCCTGGTCCCACGATCTTGTCCACCCGTTCGATTCCATCTACACCGTAGGCCAACGCAGCGACTGCTTGGGCTCCTCCGATGCGGTATACCTCAGTGATCTTCAGCTCGTAACAGGCGGCCAGTAGATCGGAGTTGTAACCGCCGAATTCGGTTGGGGGAACGACTACGGCAATTTCGCGTACGCCTGCGGTTTGAGCCGGGACAGCGGTCATTAGCAGCGTTGACGGATACGCGGCGGCCCCGCCCGGAATACAGATGCCAACACGGCGAAGCGGCAGATAGCGTTGCTGCAGCTCGACGCGGGCATTTTGGTTTTTCCGCACCACACTCACATTATTCGTCAGGATGGCAGTCTGAAATTCGGTGATGTTTACACAAATGCGGCGGATCGTTTGTAGATAATTCAAATTCGCTGCTTGGTGTGACTGTTGCAATTCAGATGACGGAACGCGCAATGCGTCCAGTGTCAGCTCCTTGTTGTCTAGCTTCTTCGTGTATTCTAGGACGGCCGAAAGTCCATCACGTTGTACGTCGCCACAAATGCGTTCGACCACTTGTTGTGGTGATAGTGGTTTGCCGAAGAGTTCGATGGTCCGCTGTCTTCCGGATTCGGAAACAATGTCACCCTGTGGACTGAGTTTGTTCCGCAGTGAATCGATCAACTGGCGGGCGTCGTGGCGCGAGCAATCGATAGTGGTGATGTGCAGGATTGAATCAGTCACAACCGTAGCGTTTCGTGAAGGAATTCCAATAAGTCACGTCGAGGAACTGTTTATGCTAAATTGATGGGCCGGCATCGTAAAGGGTCTTCATTGT
>CAUZSN010000112.1:0-8630 GCA_963582345.1 Planctomycetota bacterium | reverse complement strand
ATCATCGTGACCGCGCACGAAAAGCATCCGGACAATTTCCAGACGTTACTCGGCTTGAAAGGAGTCGGACCGGCGACCATCCGCAGCCTGTCATTGTTAGCGGAAATCATCTACGATGCTCCCGCTTCGACTCGTGATCCAGCAACTCCACTGCGATTTCCCCATCACGAGCAAACTCGACGCTGGTGCGATTATTCATACGCACATGGAGGAAAAGACAGTACTCCATTTCCAGTCGACTGCCACACCTACGATCAAAACATCGCTATTTTGATTGACGCTGTGCGTAAGTCACGAATCGGAAAAAATGACAAGGCCAACGCACTGCGCCGATTGGCGAAACACGAACTTAGTCCATATGAAACACCTCCTGAATTGCAGTAACGACTGGCGATCGATCCGGATTCGTCTCCATGAGGTCGGCCATGTAATCCCACCATTTGTGCATCAATGGCTGGTTGGGCAGGTCGCCTAAGGTATTGTCATCAGACAAATGCAACAGCGCGAAGAGGGTTAGTGTGCCTGAGTCGAGAAAGATTGAGTAATCACTGATTCCCGCCCCCTGTAACAACTTGACCAATTCGGGCCAAATTTCATCGTGACGTTTCTTGTACTCGTCCTCACATTCAGGTTTGAGTTTCATGAGAAATGCAAAACGTTTTGACATTGAATGTTCTCCCTTACACAACAGGGTCGAAACCATCACCTTCGCTCAGAGTTCAAATCCTTTCGACCAATTGGCTGAATTAGCAGACACGGATTGTTTCCATACCAAGTAGCGCACCTAGTTTTTGAATCCTTGAAGCAATATGTCCCACACCGATTGCACAATGGTGGGCAGGACCGTGACTACACCAGGCGTCGACGAAACCGCGAACTCCCAGTGCGAATCGGTAGCGACTGTTGGTGTTCCCGATCTCGAGGATTGGTCCGGAAACGGCCTCAGCTTCGGCAACGAGGAATTTCAGATTCCCATCGACATCCTGTACAACGGATAGCGCAGTGACCGGTCCCTGCTTGACACTCATCTCGACACTCAGGCCCCGGCCGACCTTACCGTGAAAAACATCCAACGGCTTAAGCCTGGTCTTGCCCTCGGCAATGGCGGTGTGACCCGGACCATCGTGCCCCATAATTAAGATGTCGTCGTCGAAGTCCATGGCATAGAACTCGGTAAACGACCCACCAGCGCCAAAGGAATCCATAATTTTCATTGCTTGCGCGTTCTTGACTTCGTATTCACCGGCCACTGGCACGCCTCTGGCCGTCAGCAGCGAGTTGCCAACGATGACCGAACTAATGATTCGCTCATACGCATTGCCGGGTTGTCCTTCATAGAAGTAGGCCAGTGACCCCAAGTCATGCGATTCCACCATAGTGTCCAGAGCACAAGCCGTGCGCGCCGCTTCTCGGATATCCTCGGAGCTGCAGTCTGGCAGTACATCAAAATGGCTATAGATCTCTTTGACTTTCTCATCAATCTGCGTACCAGTTGTTTCATCCCACCGAGCCTTCAATTCGCACATTTCCACATGCTCAATATGAGTGCCGAAACAGGCTGCGTGCTGGGTCAAATCGGAGTAGATGTCAAGCATCCCGCTATAATAGTGGCCCAACAAACCCAGACGGTTGTTGGACATTAAATGGGCAACACGTCCTGCTTTGATCCAGTCACCGATCTGCCCCCAGGCAATCGGATCGTCATGAAGCGTACCCGTGACCTGATGAAATCTCACACGGGCCCGATTAAACACATTGGCGATTTCCGGGACAGCACAGGCTTGGCAATGCGCCAACCATTCGCCGGTCATTTTCGTGCGATCATCCAGACGATTGAAATTTTTGTAGTCGATCGCCCGGACCGGCTGAAGATTCAAGACGACCACAGGAACATTCGCCTTCTGCACAACCGGCAAAACGGTCGATGACAAAGCATAGGTTGAGACGTAGAGGAAAATCATCTGCACATCCTCTTGTTTGAACAACAGGGCACTCTCACGAGCTTTTTCAGGAGTGTCGACGAGTCCACAATCGACCACTTCAACCCCAAAATGATTCAGCTTGTCACGAATCGATCCCTGATAGCCCAGCAGCCTTTCTCGAAGCCCCTCAAATTGTGGCCAGTACACATCCAGTCCGATGCCAAACAGACCGACCTTGATGGTTGCGTTCTTCGGATGTGCCATATTCCCTCCAACAGATGCAAACGTTGCCCGTCAATCGAATTACGAATTGTTTGGACTGATGGACACTCACCTATCTCTGTTCTGCGCCCTCTAACATTCTGAGCCAAATTGCCCGCCAGACGAAAGGCGGCACGAACATCCGAAAGAGGGATTATGTGAAAATCAACCGCCAGAAGCCAGAGAAACCCGACAGGTGAACTCGAGCAATCAAGTGACCATCGATTCCAAAATCGGTAAAGCCAACGGTCTTACCTCGATGGACCGCGACCCAAATATACGCCCATCTTTGTTTGAAGCAACTAGCATTCTCCCATCGTCTGTCGAGCGGACACGTCAAGGCGCTCCGTTGAGTTATCATCGTTTGGAGACAACAAACCCACCGTCGAATGTTTCGAATGCCAAATAAGCACACTGAACACAGCTAAGTCATTCTCGACTCCACTCAGGAAACGTGCTGCGCGCAACCGATTGCTTGGACTCGCTGAGCAAAACGAAGCAGTCGTCCGAAAGGAGCTCGAAGAACATTCGGAACCAATGCATTTGTCGAACGCAGGATTGTGGAGAATAGAGTCGTATGGCAAATCCTTTTTCGTGCCAATGACACAGTTGCCCGAAGAACCCGGTCCCAAGATGCTTTACATAAGTCATATCGAGTCCGATCGTGTGACATTTTTCGCCGTCCACCTGTGAAAGCAAAGCCTGCCGCAACCGTGACAGATCGGACCCGTCCCAGATTCCTTGTTTGCCGATCGCCACAATCACCATGTCATCTTGGACTTGCACCGTGATCGGCTCGTTTTCCTGCATTCGCTGCCGTCGACTTTCGGTTTGCCGTGGCGTGCCGAACATTTCTGCCGCCCGACACAAACGGTTGGCTCTCATGACCTTCACTCCTTTCACGTGAACCTTTCTCCATCGCTTTGCAAAACGTTTGCCTTACGAATGACTTTGGCCCACAGTCCACTGGAAATCCGTTACCTCCTCCAATCTGTTAATCGACAAACAGCTTGAAAAGCCGACAGCAGTAAAATGCAATGCCCTAGATGCTCTATTTTTCTCAAATTGCCCGGTCGGCGCGTCAACGATTGGAAGCAACATCTTGACGTGTGATAACGAAAAAATCTGTGGCACCGAGTATCTTGAAAAGCCTGATTCTGGACATCCGTAAATGACGATTTCCGAAACTGGCGAATCGCAAAGTTTTGTGAAATCTGGAAGGCTACTTGAACATGGCGATTGCTAAAAAGCTAACCGATAGCGTTAGAACGGTGGAACGTCGGTTACAGGCGATTCCGGTTGGTCCTGACGTTTAACGGTTCAATTCCCCATGCTCATTTTCCCATTTTTCGTAGACCGTCTCTCCTAGGACGAACAAGTTGGATCAAACCAATACGTGGCCAACGCTAACACACTTCTGCAAGCATTAGCGCGATGACTGAATATGAACCACCGGACCCATCGGTCGCGGAATTTGTGAACCGCACGAATTCCGAATTCGGAGAGGCAGGAAGCACGGCTCTAGGATCAGTTACCGTCGGCTTTAAAAGCCGTTGTACGAGACACGACTGAACCAAATAGTGCGCGCGAATACGTTGCTGTTCTTGTTGCAGTCTCACGACCCAGAATTGCAACTGTACTGCTTGAGCGCTTCAATGATCCAAACCAAAATCTGTGGCAAAGTTCATCCGATCTTATTGTTCGGACGATTCGCGTATCAAATCGCGACTGCTTGAATTGCTGGATGATGACAACGAATGTAACTAGTCCGGAAACAGCAGTCGCTCTTTCTCGGTCGTTGGACGAAACGCTACTGCCAAGATTCGAAGCCTGTCTTCACGAAGGAGACCACTCACATCGTAATGTTGCGATTGAATGTCTAAAGGTTCTGAAAGCTGATCGTGGTCATCAAGTAGGGCCGTCATTGCAGACACCCGTGAATCGTAGAGCGGCCAGACCGTCGCGAGCTTCGTTGTTTCGAGAATCTCTTGCATCTCCTTTGACGCGTTGCAAAACGCAGCATGTCTGCCGCCATTCGTCGCATTACGGGCGAGTTTGACGAGTGCATCAAGCATGATCGATCCGATAACCGTCACGTCCCGCAAATCGATAAGAAGGAGTCTAATATCCGGTGCCGACGACTCTCGCTCGAGAGCATTCGCTTCGAGGTGCACGTCGACATATCGAAACCGCAGGGCATCACCCTGCGGGATGACAACTAAAGTCGAGCCGTCTCGCTCAATACGAAAAATCGTCGGATTCTGACGCTGCTGCAAGTGTACTTTTCCGCTGCAGAACAAATGTACTTTTCCGCTGCAAAGTACTTTTCCGCTGCAGAATTTGCAGGCGACTATCACTCCGGAATACTTCTTGTCGATTCGCAGTTCATGTGAACAATGCCCGCACTCAGCGTAGAACGCACGAGCATTGATGAGCCGATTTGACAAATCATAATTAAACGCCCCGCTGCAAAACTTACATTGAACTTGTGTGCCGATGTACTTCCCATCAATTCTCAGTCCACGTTTGCAGTGCGGGCACTTCGACAATTCGTACGTAAACGCTCCGCTGCAGAATTTACATTGAACTTGCGTGCCGATGTACTTCCCATCAATTCTCAGTTCACGTTCACAGTGCGGACACCCGACAAAATATCCTATAGGCGTGATGCCAACCATACTTCCGATGTCTCGAGATCGAGTGAGATTTGGCCTGCAATCTCGAATACATTGGTGGATTGTTCCAACCGATCGTGGAGCATGTTGAACAACCTGTGAACCACTCATGACGTATCCCCTTTGGGAATCGATCTGATCCACCGATAACCATCGGTAGAGCTCATCAAATCTCTCCTAAGAAACCTCATTTCCATCTGACTAAACCGCTTTGTCATCGAATTTCGTAACAACCGGTGACAAACGCGTGCAACACGGTCCATCGTCTGCATATGACGTGCCAAAAAATGAGTCGTGACGAAATCAATTAATAGGAAGCAATTTACGATGTTCGGAAGAAAATTGGCCTTTAGAGAAACCAGCACAACTGGTCGATTTTGCAACAGTCCGTTGGCGCTGACAATTCACGCGAATGATCCAGCGACGGATCAACACTAAACGAACCAATTCATTCCGCATCCGTCGCTGCAATGCAGTACAGCGATTCCCGACGTCCGCGCGAAGCAGTGCGGGCCACGCGCAATAGAATCTGGTTACCACAGATAGTTGGCGTGGCAAAGGCTTCATTGCCTAATTGGTTTTTGGCCACGAATTCAAACTTGCGGGGGTTTGCTTTGAAAACGTACGTCGTGCCGCGCTCATTGGACACATAGATGTTGCCACCGGCCAAAACGGGTGAAGCACTGACCGGACCACTCAGCCGGTACTTCCACATTTCTCTGCCGTCGTCGGCATTCCAACAGAATGCGATGCCCGCATCGTTGACGGCGTAGATGTAACCGTCATGGGCAAGCATCGATTGCTCATAGCACTTCTGCCGATTCCGCCACATAATTCGACCCGATCCATCCACACGGACACAGACAGTTTCGGACTTCGGATAACCTCCGCTAGCAAACACAAGATCGCCGTCCCAGACCATCGTGCCACACGTCAACATGGTCGTTGCCGGGACCGACCACAATGGTTTGCCGTTGTTGGGGTCGAAACCGCTAACCAAATCGCAACCGCTGATGAGCAACTGATCTCGACCTGACACGTTGGCGACGATTGGTGACGAGTGACTCAACATCGCCGGCCGAGACTGTTTCCACACAACTTTTCCAGTCCTGCAATCCAATCCGGCCAGATATCCGCCTCGGCCGTATTCGGCCGCGATGATCACCAGTGACTTGTAAATCGTCGGTGAGGGTGCGTAACCATGATTGTGACGCTGGGGAGCGAATGGTCCGACAACCTGCTGCCAAAGTATCTTGCCGTTTAGACTCAGGGCCGACGCCTGAATGTTTCCGTGGTGACAAAACACGGTGAAAAGACGGTCTCGGTCCGAAGCAACTGTGCAAGTAGCGTGAGTGTTCTTGGAATGTATGCCTCGCGGAAAACCACCTTTGCTGATATCGGATTTCCAGAGTTGTACGCCAGTCCTACGATTGAAGCAAATGACTGATTGAACTTGGCGCCGTTCAAAGGCAGTGGCCAGAACAACACGGTTGCCAACGACGGTCGGCGATGCGTGTCCGCGGCCGGGCACAGTGGTCTTCCACAGGATATTTTTCGTCGCACTCCAAGACACCGGTGGATGCTGATCATCGGCCGCAATACCGTTCCGATTCGGTCCTCGCCACATTGGCCAGTCCGTCGTTGTTACTTTGGTGCGCAAGCTTGTCTCGGCCGCGATAGACTGATCGATGAGAAGTTTTTCAAATGCACCCCCATTGGAGCATCCGAACACCAAAATAAAAATTGTCACAATAGCCGCGAATCGCACCATTTAAAGGTTTCCTTGTTGCTTCGAATACATTTTATGTTACGCGGCGTCGTCCAAATTCACGACCGTATACGATCGTGCTTTCATCCAACGTAGAATTTCTGTAAAACCCGTCGGATCAACCAGCTCAACTGTGACAAGGCAGTTTTTCGCCTCAGCTTTCGACACGACTTCTGAAAAAAGCACCTTGGCCTTTCAAACCGGTCAAGGAACTCGTTTGATCGTTGACAATTTCGCTGTCACCATGAGAGCACATTCGGTAACACATGCTTCCAAAATTGGTCGACACGTTTACAAGCTTCAAGATCAATCCCGCACTGGCCGACAAAGCTCGTGGAAACAATCGTCGGAGCAGTCGCAGATTACAGTTGGTAAAAGGGGGCAGGAAACAACCTCATCCCTGAGAAAGGAACAGAGGAATTTGACAGTGAATTGCGCATCGTTGCGAACCACTGAGAGCGGAGAGGGGGGGATTCGAACCCCCGGTCGAGCTTTCACCCGACGCCGGTTTTCAAGACCGGTGCATTCGGCCACTCTGCCACCTCTCCGGTGTTCAGCGGACCGAGCGTGTGCGAAAATCAAGGTCACTGACACTCTGCAAGTCTCGTCGACGGGTGGTATGCGGAGCGAGCCTGCGAAGATCCCGGCAACTTCGGCCGAGTGATGCTAGATCTGGACTCTGCCGTTGTCAACGCCATTCGTGAACAGTATCAGTAAACTTGAAGTTGTCCTGCTGGTCTATTTGTCGTGTTACGAATTATGTTTGCGTCATTACTCCCATTCAAGCGATCGAAGTCGCTAACAATCGCCACTTCTATCGTCTTTGTCGGCGTGGCTGCAATCTTGGATGTCTTGACTACCAGGCCAGGATTTCTGGTGTTGTTCTATCTGCCCAGTGTTTTCTTGACGGCATGGTATGTCGGAATTCAACCGGCTATATGGTTCTCGATGATTTGTGCGCTAATGCCTTTGTTCACGACAACTATTTCTGCCAACCGTCAACTTACGACTGTCGACGGAATTTGGGCATCGGCTTCGCAGTTCGTCTTGTTGGTAATATTTTCGGCGGTCCTTTCCTCACTTCGACGAGCTCGACAACGGGAACGCAAATTGGAACGGATCGATTTTCTGACAGGTCTGCCAAACAGTAAAGCTTTCTTAGAACGAGCTGAAGCGGAAATGCGACAGAACACTGGACAGCCAATCACGATTGCCTTTGTCGACTGCGACAACTTCAAATACGTCAACGATACACGGGGACATTTGGTCGGAGACGAATTACTGAAGACGATCGCTGCGACCATGCAGGCCGCCAGTCGAAATGGTTATACAGTCGCTCGACTGGGTGGCGATGAGTTCGCCGTCCTGTTACCCGACACGACTGAGAACTCAGCGGTTGCAGTCATCGGAGATCTGCGAGACTTGCTGTTGGCATCGATGCAAAGCTGCAAGTGGCCGGTTACGTTCAGTATCGGCGTCGTTACATACTCGGCCTCGCCGGAATCTGTCACTGAATTGATTCGAGCCGCCGACGAGATGATGTACTCAGTCAAGCGGGCTGGAAAGAACGCAATTGAGCACCGAAGCGTACGTGTCGATTAACGTTTCCGCGATGCTGCCCTAGGTGGCATGTGCAGCGGGAGTAAAGGTGTTATGGGTGGTGGAAGCGCATTCAAGAACGATTTCATAGCGTCGTCAATGTTGAGGGCCGACTTGATCTTCGCCCTGGGCGAGTCGGCCTTGCCAGTCACTTCGACGCCAACCCACCCTGTTCCTGCAAGATCGATCAAATGGTTCACCAACGGGAAAGGCCATTTCGCGGGAGGTAACTTCGAGAAAAATTGCAGACGCAAGCGACTATCGAACCCGGCCGTCCCCCGACCGCGCAAGCTGATCGTGTGGCCATTCAGAAAGATATTGTTGAATCGAAATTGGCGATTGGCTATATCGAAGTTGAGCAACGCATAGTTAAAGGCACTTTTATTGGGAGGCACGAACCTGAGT
>CAUZSN010000111.1:0-8671 GCA_963582345.1 Planctomycetota bacterium | reverse complement strand
GAGGAATCCCAGCGTGAGCACGCGATTTACATCTATCCGGCCAAGCATTTTGTTATGCCGCAGGAGCGAATTGACCGGGCACTCGAGGAGATTCAACAAGAATTGGACGATCGGTTGGAGTTCTTTCGACGTGACGGGAAGCTGCTGGAAGCACAACGCCTATCCGCACGCACGCGGTACGACATGGAGCTTATGAAGGAAGTTGGCTTTTGTCCGGGTATTGAGAATTACAGCCGTGCCCTATCAGGACGAAAATCGGGGCAACCACCATATACACTGCTCGATTTCTTTCCCGATGATTTCTTGATGTTCGTCGACGAATCGCACGCAACCGCGCCACAGGTGCGTGGCATGTTTGCGGGCGACCATTCGCGCAAGACAACTCTGGTTGAGCACGGGTTCCGCCTACCAATGGCTTTGGACAATCGGCCGTTGACTTTCGACGAATGGAACCAACGGCGCAGACAGACAATCTTCGTGTCGGCGACTCCCGGCGACTGGGAGTTGAATCGGACGGGAGCGGAAGTCGTCGAGCAGATCATCCGTCCAACCGGGCTCGTTGATCCATTGATTCGCGTCGTGCCGGCTCAAGGCCAAGTTCCTCATCTAATCGATGAGATTCGTAAACGCGCTGCCCAGGCCGAGCGGATCCTCATCACAACACTTACGAAGCGCTTGGCGGAAGATTTGACGACGTACTTACAGGAGGAAGGCGTTCGGTGCAAGTGGTTACATTCGGAGCTGAACGCTATTGAACGGGTCGAGATTCTGCGTGAGCTGCGCGAACATAAGTTTGATGCATTGGTCGGTGTCAATCTGCTGCGTGAAGGTTTGGACCTCCCCGAAGTCTCGTTAGTCGCCATACTCGACGCCGACAAGGAAGGCTTCTTGCGGAGCGAGACCAGCCTGGTTCAGACAATCGGCCGTTCAGCTCGACATGTGAATGCCGAGGTCATCCTTTACGCGGATAGGGTTACCGACAGCATGCAGCGGGCGATTGACGAAACGGAGCGCCGGCGAGAATTGCAAATGGCTTATAACGAACAGCACAGCATCACTCCCGAAACGATCCGAAAAGCTATTCGTCGAGGCATCGAAGACGAAATCAAAGCTCACAAGATTGTGAAAAAATCTGCTGGAATCAAGAGCGAAACGCGGTACGTCACTCAGGAATTCATCAACGAATTGGAAGCGGAAATGCTGGCCGCGGCCGAATCGTTGGAGTTTGAACGTGCCGCACAACTGCGAGATCGAATCGTTGAACTCAGTCAGCAGCTAGGCCAACAGGTGCCAACGAATGATGGCGACGAACCTGAATTGGAGTCACGTCAAAGAAAGTCGGGGCGGCGTGGACGTCGGCAGCGCGTCCCAAAGCCGGAACGACCGTAATTAATTTCTGAAATGTCAGTTTCACGTTTCAGGAAGTGGCCCCAAACACTAAAAGCTAGAGTGCCTTACGGCAAGAAACGGCGCCAGCATGAGTATTTCTTTGTGTGTAGCTGGTTGGAAAGCAAAGGATTGCGGTGCGGTCGGCGGGGAAGATTGTACAGTTTCATTCCCGCCTCCTGCGGAGTTCGTCCGCCTTTGTGCACGTTGCATTTCAGGCACGCACAAACAACGTTGTCCCACGTAGATGTGCCACCGCGGCAGCGCGGAACAACATGGTCCAGACTCAAATTGTGTGAGCTGAAGCGTTTGCCACAGTACTGACAGCGATTTTCATCCCGCAGAAATACATTGCGGCGGTTGAATTTGACAGAAAATCGAGGAATGCGGTCGTAATTGAGTAGCCGGATCACGCGAGGCACTTCAATATCGAAGTTGATTGCCGCAATCCAGTCTTCCAGTTCACCACGCTCGTCAAGGATCGTTTTCAATTCACTGATTTCACGCCAGCTATCGAAATCGTACGACATGTACGATTCGTTCTCGATATGAATCACTTCGGCCAACCGCTTCCAAAGCAAACAGAATGCGCGACGTGCTGAAACCACATGTACTGCAACGAAGAGGCGATTCACTGCCAACACGTTGGACTGAATCGCCATGCTTGGGCCGGGATTCATCGAAACTCCGAAGTTCGTCGTTCCGTGACGTCTTGAATGAATCGCAAATATGAACTTGTACTGATCCATTCTAACCGCACCGATTACTCACGGACAAGCCAAGGTAGCGGAGCTCCGGCGCGAGGTAATTCGACCAATTCAACCGCTTGGACCTCGGGATGAGCCGCGATTTTTCGTAGAGCATCTGCGGATGGTTGATTGTCGAGGTTTAAGACAGCGACGGCAGTTCCGCCTCGGATATTTTTTTCGCGTCCCAGAGCCATGTGGGCGATGTTGATGTCGTGCTGTCCGAGCACCGTTCCGATAAATCCAATCAATCCTGGCACATCGCGATGTCGGAAAATCAACAGCAGGCCGTCCAGATAGGCATCGAGTGAGAACGCTCCTAACTTGACAAGTCGCAGGAACTCTTTACCGAATATCGTTACTGCTGCGCACAACTTGCCAGTGTCGGTGATGATACTGGCCGTGATCATCGTCGAAAAACTATCGACTTCCAGTGACGACGACTCGGTAATTTTAATTCCGCGATCGTGGGCCAGCATTTCGGCGTTAACGATATTGACGTTCTCATCTAAGACCGAATTCAGCAATCCAGATGCAAAGCTGGCAGTGATGAGCTTCGTCTGTTTTGTGGCCGCTTCACCTCGATAATCAATCTTTGGGGCCTGAAGACTGCCGGATCGATTCTGCTGCGCCAACAGCAGTCCCAGCCGAAAACCCAGATCGAGATACGGTTTCATATCCTCCATTTCCGCGGCCGAGATAGGGAGCATGTTCACTGCATGTCGCACTTCGTTGCGCAGCAGAAATCCGCTGATGATTTCGGCTGCTTCGACAGCGACTGAATCCTGCGCTTCGTCGGTCAATGCACCCAGATGCGGTGTTGCCAGTACGTTGGGTAGTGCCAGCAAGCGGTTTTTACCGGGCGGCTCCGTCATGAAGACATCCAACGCCGCACCCGCAACGTGTCCAGATTCAATGGCGTCGGCCAATGAGTTTTCGTCAATAATTCCACCACGTGCACAATTTATGATTCGTACACCCTTTTTCATTTTCTTGAGCCGCTTGGCATTGATCATGCCCGTGGTTTCGTCGGTCAAAGGCGTGTGGACAGTCAGGTAATCGCATTGCGGTACAATTTCATCCAAATCGCGATATAACTCAACTCCTTGTTCGGCGGCCCGTTTGGTCGAGAGGAATGGATCGTAGCCGATGACATTCATTTCCAGGCCGCGGGCGCGTTTTGCTACCGCTTGTCCGATTCGTCCCAGACCAATGACGGCTAACGTTTTTCCGGCCAATTGTGTGCCGGTGAATTTTTTGCGCTCCCAGTGTCCAGACAGGATGCTGGCACTGGCTGGTCCGATGTTTCGAGACAGCGACATTAGCATCGCGATCGTGTGCTCGGCTGCGCTGGTTGTGTTTCCTGCGGGTGTATTCATCACGACGATGCCTTCGCGAGTGGCCGCCGCTAGATCAATGTTGTCAACGCCTACTCCTGCTCGCACAATGACCTTTAACTTGGGATGTGAGTGCAATAACTCGGCCGTAAGTGTCGTCCCACTTCGGATGATGATGCCGTCCGCCTGACTCAAGGCTTGGCGGAGTTCGTCCAGAGACAAGCCCGTGTGGGCGTCGATGTCGATTCCAGGCGTTTCTTTAAGAACCTTTAGACCGGCCGAGGAAAGTTTGTCAGTAATAAGGACTCGCTGCATTTTGTTTTCTCAGGGAAACGATGTCGATTCAACATCCGACTCGACAGTCGAACTCCGGCTGGCACATTAATGAAGAGGGGCACAGCCGTCACGGCAACCATTCATCAATACGCCCGGACTTCGGGAAGCTCAGAGCTGATTTGCGGTGCGTGTTGGGGATCGGCATCGATACGCGACAAGCCAAGCCGGACTGGTTGTGAAGGGGTTGCACCAGGATGACTGACCATCGATTGGTTGGCGACGTGGTCATAGGTCGGCAAGGGATGCAACAATGTAACGCGTTGAGGCGTCCCGTAGGAGGCGACTGGCGATCTTAGTGGTCGTGCTGATGGTAAACCGGGCGCTACTTGAGGTGCTCGAGATATCATCGTTGTCGGAGAATGGCCGAGTGAGAACACACGAGATTGCACCTGAGGCTGAAACCAATTCGAGTGCAGAGATCGTTGGTACATCGCTAAAGCGCGATCGCGCTGGCCGGTGTCTTGATACAACTGGCCTAGATGAGACGTCGCGACATAATGGTTCGGATGGATCCGTAGTGCTTGCTGCAGCGCTTGCTCGGAACCTACTGTGTCGCCAATTTCGCGTTTGAACCATGCCATTTCGATATGTGGTTCGGCGACATAGGGTTGGGTGTCAACCCACTCCTGCAGTAGCTTCTGCCCTTCGAAATTCCGATCTTGTTCCATGAACAGCACCGCCAAGCTGTGGTACGACGGTTGATGAGCGGGATTGACATTCAGCGCGTACTGATAAGTTTTCTCGGCACCTTTCAAGTCGCCTTGTTTTTTTTTCGCGGTAGCAAAGTTGTGAATATAGTCGGCACTATGCGGAACATCGGTCATTGCGCGTCTGAACGCCTGTTGAGCCATCGCGTAATTGCCCGATTTGAAGTGTCTGATTCCCGAAGCGTTCATTGAGAAACCATTTAACAGGTTGCAGCCACAAAGCAGACTTACAAGACTGATGGATACGGGTATCAAAAAGATACGTTGTCCGTCCATGCGCATGATGGCATGCCTCCGTGGATTGCCAGTTTACAATCGTGAAATTGGACGTTTCGAATTGAGCTCGACCTTAGTCCGATTACGGTCGAAAATCGGATTACGACGTCGAGGACTGAAAACACTGCGAGAGTAGAGGGACCGAAGATTAGCGACAAGCTTCGATCGACGCAAGAGCACTTGTCGGATCACGGTATCTAGGTATTTAATCCTTGAAAGGCTCTACCGCCGGTCACGATTTCTGCCTTTCACGGTGCGCACCCGCCAATTTACCAGGTTCTTTCGATGAATGTCGTGTCGACTTTTCCGTCGATGAACGCCGTGTGATGGAGGACTTTCTGCAAGAGGGGAATTGTCGTCATCACGCCATCAATGACGAATTCATCCAAAGCGTGCTGCATGCACGCGAGTGCCTGAGTTCGCGTTTTTCTGTGGACGATCAGCTTACCGATAAGTGAATCGTAATGTGGGCCGATCTTGAAGCCTTCGTAGACATGCGAGTCAAAACGCACGCCGGGACCGCCGGGAACACGAAACTTAGTGATCGTTCCGGGAGAACCACAAAAATCATTGTTTGGGTCTTCCGCGTTGATTCGCACCTCGATCGCTACTCCGTTACAGGCGATACTACGTTGCTTGAAATCGAGTTCTTCTCCAGCAGCGATGCGGATTTGATGTTCAATCAAGTCAAGTCCCGTCACCATTTCAGTCACTGGATGCTCAACCTGAATTCGCGTATTTACCTCGATAAAATAGAACTCATTTTCGGGATTGACCAAAAACTCAACCGTTCCCGCATTGCTGTACCCTGCCGCTTTGACCAGTCGCACGGCCGCCTTGCAGATATCTTCGCGCACCGATGGCGGCAAATGTGGGGCTGGGGATTCTTCGACAAGCTTTTGATGCTTTCGCTGCAACGTACAGTCACGTTCCCAAAGGTGAACGACTTTTCCATTGTTGTCGGCCAGAATTTGAACCTCAATATGCCTGGGGTTATCGATGTATTTTTCCAGATACAGTCCGGAATTCTTGAATGCTTTGTCAGCCTCGGCGGCGGCGGCTTTTAGGCCGGCGGTCAAGGTGATGTCGTTTCTGGCAACGCGCATACCTTTACCGCCGCCGCCGGCGGTGGCTTTAATGAGGACTGGGTAGCCAATTTTGGCCGCGATGTTTAACGCAGTTTTCTCGTCAGTGACCAATCCGTCACTGCCGGGAACCACGTTGACCTTTGCTGCAACAGCCAGCTCTCGAGCTGCCACTTTGTCGCCCAGCTTCGCCATGGCTTCGTGTGGCGGCCCAATGAATTCAATATTGCAACTTCGGCAGACTTCAGCGAAATGAGCGTTTTCTGCCAGGAATCCATAGCCAGGATGAATGGCCTGGACATTTCCAATTTCCGCCGCGCTAATTATGCGATTGATCAGTAAATAGCTGTCCGTCGCCGCTGCCTTTCCAATACAATAGGCTTCGTCGGCCAGATCCAGATAATGTGCTCCACGATCGGCCTCGCTAAACACAGCCACCGTCTGGATTCCCATTTCCCGGCACGCTCGAATCACTCGCAATGCAATTTCACCACGATTCGCTATCAGAATTCGCTGAAACATGACGGCTCTTGCAAAGAATATCGCTCAATCAGATTATCCAAACGCGAGCTTGGATAAATTGACGACTCGACGGAAGGAGTGGGTTTGTCGTCTTGCCTTGGTGTCAAGGGACAAACAATTTGCACTGATTCGAATGTGTGACGTTCTTTTATTCAGGGTGAACACGGAATAACGGCTGTCCAAATTCGACTGAGTCACCGTTTTCGACGAGGATTGCGACAATTGTTCCGCTGATCTCGGCCGGAATCTGGTTAAATACTTTCATCGCCTCGACAATGCACACAATTGTATCCGGTTTAACAATGGAACCGATGGTCACCAATGGAGGGTCATCGGGACTCACGGTTGCATAATACGTTCCGATCGTCGGACTCTTGATTTCGATGTGCTGATCGATGGGTTTTTCTGGTGGCGCAAGATTAGAGTTAACCGGTTCTGGCGGAACACCCTGATAGGGATTGGCCGGCACCATTCGTACGACTTCCTGAGAGCCGCGACGGAGACGGCATTGCTCATCTCCGCGACGCAAGCTGACCTCAGTTAAGTCGGACGCTTTCATCAATTCGACAAGCGCTTTAATCTTTTCCAGATCGAAAAACTCACGCGCGGTCGATTCCTCTTCTGACATTCCAGTTTCACCTTGTCAGCATTTCCAGCACTTCTGCTGCCTATGTCGAACCCAGCAGCTCCGCAACGTTGAGTTACCGCGATGCAATTCCGACTTGGATCTCGCCAGAAACCATTGCCGTTAGTCTATAATTGTATCCTCGAATCTTTTGGGAACCGAAGTCAGAACCTCACATCCATCTCGCGTGACCAGCACGTCGTCCTCGATTCTGATACCGCCCCAGTTGGCAACATAAATGCCAGGTTCGACGGTTACGATCATTCCCGGCTTCAACTCCGTCTCGGATAAAGGACCTAATCGTGGACTTTCGTGAATATCGAGGCCGATTCCGTGTCCGAGTCCATGCCCGAAGCGCTTACCGTATCCTGACTGATGGATAACCGTGCGAGCAGCGACATCGACGTCACGACACTTTACGCCAGGACGAATCGCTTGGATGCCTTGGCGCTGAGCATTCAACACAACTCCATACAACTTCTCCAGTTTGGGCAAAATCTTACCGGTCACCAATACCCTCGTCAAGTCACTTTTGTAGCCGCGCTGGTTCGTCGCACCCCAGTCTACCAACAGGAATTCAGCGTCGCCAATCAACTGGTCCGATGCTCGCGCATGCGGCAGGGCTGCCCGTGCTCCGACAGCAACAATTGGATCAAAGCTGGCCTTCTCCGCTCCAAAGCGACGCATTGCGTGCTCCAAGTCGTGTGCAACTTGCCGCTCCGACATACTGGCAACAAGTGATGCTCGCATGACCTCAAAGGCCCGTTCCGCCTGTCGGATCGCCTGACGGATTTCTGTGACCTCCCCCGCGTCCTTGATCATCCGTAGATCCTCGACCAAGCCTGCAGCCGGCTGAAGTTCCAACGCTTTCGCTTCCGTTTCCAGTTCTTCCCATTGTGAAACAGTCGTCGAAGTGCTTTCGATCGCCAACTTATTCAACTTCGCCTTCTTGACAACACGCGCGACAGCTTCATGCATTTGTACGGTGTTCTTGCGAATGTTGGCATCCAGGCCCGGACATTCTTCGCGGATCTGCGTTGCGTAACGACTATCACTGACCAGAACAGTCGCGGCGGCTCCCAACAGCAGGTAGCTGTCATGGCCACTGAAACCGGTCAAATAGGAAACATTTGTAAAATTTGTGACCAGTAACGCCTCCGCTTCGGTTTTTCTCAATCTCTGAATCAGCTTTTGACGTCGAGCTGCAAAACGATCATCTGTCATTTGAGCTCCTAAGATTGATGTATCGTAGGTGAAATCAGACGATGCCGTGCCATAATAACAATAACGCACGCAAGATACGTACTATATGGTTATGGCGTGAGAAAGAAGTTGGCATGTCCTTTTGCGCGTCAATTGCAGTGTGGTTTCTGGCTTACCGGCCAGCTACAATTTGTTGTAGGAGTTTCATCGGTACGAGATAGGATGTTTCCAGTATTACTACATTATTACGTCGTGGACTGCGATGAAAACTATTGTGCAAGATGATGTTCTTCGAGAACTCCTGGAACAAGTTCAGGGTGGACAAATCGATGTGCAAGAGGCACTGGAGAAACTGAACCATTCGGGTGTCGAAGCGAACGACTTCGTCAGCACCCAAAGTGCGATCACGAACGACGTACACGTTGATTTGGACCGCAAACAGCGATGC
>CAUZSN010000110.1:0-8842 GCA_963582345.1 Planctomycetota bacterium | reverse complement strand
TGATGGAACGGGTTTTTCTCGTCGTAGGAGGTCTCATGATCGGGTTACTACTCGCGGAGACTGCAGCCACTTATTGGAGAATGGCGAAACACGGTAGTGCAAAACGCGGGGTGCTCATAGAAACACGAAGGTCGCAAAAGCCCACGGTGGACGAAGAGCAGAGATATAAAGGCACGGTGCTTCATCCGTTATTTGGTTACATATTTGATCCGAAGCGTCAAGGAGTAAATAATTTTGGCTTTAAGACCGAATACGATATCTCGTTATCGGACCAGGGCTATGTCATCCAGGACCAGATTGAACGGGACCTGCTTGTCGTAGGAATTTTCGGTGGTTCGTTCGCATATCTAACTGGAGAGCTGAGCGACGATCTTGAACAAAAACTTGCGAAGATATTCCCGGAGAGTACACCCATCGTGCTCAACATGGCCATTGTTGGACAAGCCGTTCCTCAATCCGTTTTTGTCTATCTTTACTTTCGAGAACTGTTTGACATTGTTGTCTACATCGACGGGCTCAACGAGTTGTGGAACTACTCGGAGAACAACCGAGCCGGCGTACCTCCAGAATACGCCAAGGCAGCCCATTACCGTTACAAGATCTCGCGCCAAGAGTTGACGCCACGAACATTTGAAAATACCGCGCGACTATTAGCAACACAACGAAAAATGGACGAAGTGACTGCTCTTTCGCTGCATCCCGTTCTCCGAAACTTCATCGTTGTCCATTACGCTTGGAATTGGCGTGTGAACTTGTTATCAAGAAAGATTGCAGAAACGAGTCTGGCCATTAAGAATGAGTATAGCGAGGGCGATCAATTCTTTAAAATGTCCGAAGACGAAATCTTGGAATTCGCGGTTCAACAATGGCGTGCTTACCATGATCTCGTGCACCGCGTGGCGGCACAGCAAGGAGCGTTATCGATCCACTTGCTGCAACCAAATCCTTTTGTACCTCATTCAAAACAAATGACTCCCGAAGAACAAAGTCTGGTGACACAATCATATCCGATCGAACCATATGTCGTTCACGGATATCCAAAACTACGCCAGGCAATCCCTATGCTTGAAACGCAGGGCATCGTTGCTGACGACCTGACCGACATCTACCAAGATGTCGCTGAATCTATTTGGATCGATGCTGCGCACGCGAACCGACGCGGTTGTCAGCTGGTCATAGATCGGCTTGTTTCTAAGATTCAACATGCGTCTCAGATGAATCCCCTGCCCGGCAACAGCTCGCCATGAGACTTGGCGGACGGTATCGTCGACCCCTGAATGTATCGAGAACGTGGGCAGTGATCGGGCTTGATCACCTGCGATTTCAGTGTTCGTTTTGATATGGCTATTTTGGGCGACCAATTGTTTGCAGGCGAAGTTTGGTGATTTTCAGTTGTTCCGCCCTGGCGTTGGACAATTCGGTCTCCCGGTCATTCGACAAACGCGCATTCAGAATGGCCAGCATCTCATCCGCTGACTTTCCGGTCGCAAACACGATAAAGATAAATCCAAATATTTCGAAATAGACTCGATTGCGTTCAGCCAGCAACGTCAACACGTCTTCCGAAACCTCTCGGACTCCGGACTGTTCGTCATCGGCGATCTGCCTGGTATTTACATATTTGTGCCGCAAACTGGCGACGTCTCCAATTCGAGGATGAGCCGCAAAAGCCTGCAAGTAGTCTTCTTCGCTGAGCGATTCCCACACGCTTTGGGCACATTTCAACACTTCCGCATCACTGGCAAACGGACGAAGCTCCATCATTCCGGCGATCCATTGTTCTGCCGCACAGCATTTTTGCAGTTCCGTTTCCACGATTTCGGTAGACAGCCCGTTCAGGTAGTCGGCAATGTCATTCATGCACAGCTCCCTGTGATTTCACGGCGCAGTAACTGGCCACGGGGCGGGCCCACGATCCTGCCATTTTCAAAAACAATTTCACCTCGCAAATACGTGCGCCGGACAACACCCGTCAGCCGCCGACCTTCATAAGGCGTGAGCGGATGACGATGGAATAACGTTTCGCCCTGAACGATAAATTCATCGGTGGGGTCCCACACGACAATGTCAGCATTGTAACCCATCTGTAGTTTGCCTTTCCGATGGCCGGCGCCGATCAAGTTTGCCGGTGCCGTTGACATCCAGTGGGCCAATTGCGCCGGCCGCCAACCCATGTCCAAGGCGACCGACCATACGATCGGCAACATCAATTGCAGCGAAGCGATCCCTCCCCAGGCGTGTTCGAAATCCCCGTGCTCCAGAAGTTTCAATTTGGGAAGGCAAGGTGAGTGATCCGAGCCAATCGTGTCAATCAATCCCTGTCTCAGCGCCTGTCGCAACTGCTGACGATTGTCGCTGGTGCGAATGGGAGGTGCACATTTGAAGCTTGTTGCGCCCTCAGAAATCTCTTCCGAGGAAAAATACAGGTAATGCGGACACGTCTCAATCGACAAAGGTAACTTGTCCGATTTCGCTGCAGCAATCATCTGGCATGCTTTTTCGGTGGCCAGGTGGACAACATGGATTGGTGAATTAAATTCACGGCAAAGGTTGATCAGCAATTGGATTGCCCCGGTTTCAAATGGATCCGGACGTGATGCAAGATACTGCGAATAGGATCGACGGTCTGTCAACGACAGCGGCGCTTGCTCGGCCAACTCCGCATGAACCAGCAACGGGGTGTCGCTTCGCTTCAGGATCGGCAAGGCACGGCGGAATTCCTTGTCACCAGTGGCGGGAAATTCGTCCAGCCCGGAGTCACACAAAAACGCTTTGATTCCCAGCACACCTGCGGAGATCAATCCTGCGACGGCGTCAACATTGTCGGGTACCAGTCCACCATAAAATCCCATGTCGACAAAACACCGATTAGCAACCGATTCCCGTTTCGCCTGCAGTGCCTCAACCGATGTGGTTACTGGGCTACTGTTAAGCGGCATATCGACAATCGTCGTAATTCCGCCCGCGGCTGCTGCAGAACTTGCCGTCTCGATCCCTTCCCACATAGTGCGCCCCGGCTGGTTGACGTGCACGTGCGCGTCGACCAGACCCGGTGAAATGACCTGCCCATCGAAGTTTTCTATACGAACGCCCGCAGGTAGATCATGTATCGAAACGATCGCTTCGATCGTATCTCCGGAAATGACGACCGCGGCCGGGCGCTCGCCCTCCGGCAGGACAACGCGCTGACTGGCGATCGCGAATGTTTTGTTTGCAGAAATTTTCATCGCGATTAACGTTCGCTGAAATGCCAGCCACATTAGTTTCAGTGTTCAGGTTTTAGTGTCCAGTCCCGAGGCACAATCTGGAAATCGAGAAAACTCACCCTGTGTTCCTAACACCGCGGACCGTCTTATTCGTCATTCATGAAAACCCTGAACACTGAAACCTGAACACTGAGTATTGAGCCCAGCGCCGTAGTACTGGATGCTTTCCATTTTATTCAGCAAGACGATTCAGCGTATGGGCCAAAACATGGACGCCCGCTTCGATATCTTCCGGCTTCGCGTATTCATCCGGACGATGACTGACACCATCGCGGCAGGGAATGAAAATCATGGATGACGGACAAATGAGTGCCATGAACAGGCAATCGTGATACGCGCGGCTGATCATTCGTTGCCGGGTCACGCCGACACTTTGACAGCTCTTTTCAATCGCCGTCACAACCTCACTCGCGCAGCTGGCGGGTGGATCCTGGCTGATCGTTCTGATGGACGTTTTTTGTTGATACCGATCGCCGATGGATTGTGCGGTTTCGCAAACGCGATTCAGTACTTGATCGCGGTGTTCCAAGTCCACGTCTCGTATATCAATTTCCAAAACCGTTCGGCTGGGAATACTGTTGATTGCGCGAGGAAAGACATCGAGGACACCCGTCGTGGCAACCGTATCGTCACTGCTTGTTTCTCGCGCAGCCGCTGCGACTTCCAGCGCCAGCTCCGACGCTGGTAACAGCGCATCCCGGCGATCTGCCATGAGAACGGCACCGGCGTGTCCGCCAGTTCCCGTGTAGGTAACGCGCAAAGCCGCCGGAGCAGCAATATTGGTCACGACGCCAATGGCGACACGATCATTTTCAAGCAGCGGTCCTTGTTCTATATGCAGTTCCACAAACGCCGCATAGCTGCCGTCGTTTAGTGGAACACTGGTTAGCGGCCCTGCATAGCCCGCCGTGGCACGAGATTCCGAAAAGGTTGTGCCGTCGTTATCCGTTAACTGGTCCGCAGCGTCGGCAGCCAGCACACCGGACAAAAGACGACTGCCAATGCACCCGATGCCATAGCGTGTCGGCTCCTCAGCCGTAAACATGATCAATTCGATCGAACGTCTGGGGCGCAAACCACTTTCCTTCAGTGCGCGAATCGCTTCTAGGCCACCAAGCACACCAACCGTCCCGTCGTATCGACCGGAATGTGGAATCGCATCGCAGTGCGAACCGGTCGCTACGGCTGGCAACTCTGGATGCGTTCCGGCAAATCGAGCAAAAAGATTTCCAGATGCATCGGAGCGAAATTCCAAACCGGCGTCGACACAAAGCTGTTCGAAAAACTGTCGCGCGTCGATATCAGGTTTCGTCAACAACACGCGAGTCACCGCCGGTGCAGGAGCGTCTGAGTAAGTCGCGAGCTGCTCAAGTTCCCCCATCAGCCGCTGGCCATTGATCGAAATGTTGTTCTTGGGGACCATTAAAGATTATCTTCCACGCTGTTCTCATCTCTGTCCCATTGTTCTGCCCAATATATTTCTGCCTGCCATCTTTCTGTCGACAACATCGCGACTGGCAAAAGAATAGCTGGCAGAAAAATAAGACAGCAGAAACATGAAGGATAGCGAGATGAACCTATCGATGAATGTCCTTGTAATAAATGTAGCTAGCGGGTGTTTTGCCCATCGCCACGAACCATTGCGGGCAATACGAAGCCACCCAGATCACGTCGCCCGCTATGACAGGCAAGTAGTCGTTCGACAGCCGGTAGATGCCTTGGCCGCTGAGCATCAACAGTCCATGTTCCATCACGTGCATCTCAACTTGCGGTAAAGCCGCACCGGGCTGATAGGTAAAAATATTTACCGCCATGTCGAACTCGGGAGAAACCGGCAACAACGTTTGCAACCTCGCGTCCTCGTCGCCCATAAATGGTTCGCTCGGAACGTTTACAGAATCGCCAACTACCAAGGGCGGTTCTTTGAAATCTTCGTGCGGAACGTACGGTTTTTCAAACACTAGCAGCTTTGCCGGTCCGCTGGATAGAATCACGTGTTCCACATCCGCCGGAATGAACGCAAATCCGCCACATTCTATCGCATGTTCGGACTCAGCCTGAACTTGCACACTTCCTTCCTGGACGTAAATAAATCGCTGCATGTTCTTACCCGGCAGGGAACTCCTGGAATTGGATTGCAGGTGAGCCGTGTATTGCGTGAATCGTGCACCCATTTCGGGCGAAACGTGAATCGTTGTCATCGCGTTTTTCCAACCGACGAGCGGTGAAGTCACGTGAGTATCTGGAGTGATCAACGCATAGTCGCGATGCAGCCGTCCGCGAGTTTGGCCGAAAATGTCCATAGTGTAAATGTCTCCTGGCGCGTTCAAGAGGTCATGTTGACCACCTGTTCTGACAGATGTCGCCAACTACGTGCGGCACGAGTATATTGGGGGAAGCTGGTCGCAACTTGGTGGACCTCGTCGAGCGGTGATTCCATTGTGATTGCCGGTTGGACCGCCGCATCATTACACCCTACTTTTTGTGAATCGGCAACAACACCTGCTGGAAGTCGCCAAACCATTCAGCAAGCACGATTCCAGCCATTCGGCACGAACAGATCCATGAACTCGAGTCGTCCATCATCTTCCAACTCGGTCCCGCATCGCTGACGGACGATGTCGCCGACGATTTGACATTTTTGCCGATTGGATGTGGTCCATTTGAATGAGGAGCAACCGTCACGGTGGCCATCTTGCCGGCTCCCACCCGGCAGGCTAGAACGTTCGTGAAAAGATCATTTGGGAGGACACGAAGATGCGAGAAATCCGAGTGGCGGCGGCGCAGTTCGAAAACCGTGACAACGACAAGCAGCATAACCTGTCACGTATTGAAGCGCTCGCACGGCGGGCTGTCGGGCAAGGCGCGGAGATTGTCAGCTTTCACGAAGGCTGTATCCCTGCGTATAGCTGGATCCAGCCGCTCGACAAGCAGCAGCTGTTGGACATGGCCGAACCAGTACCGGACGGCCCCTCAGTACAGCATCTGAGCGATATCGCCCGCCAACTCAACACAGTGATCATGGCGGGTTTGATCGAGCGTGACGCCAATGAAAACGTCTTCAACTGCTACGTGACAGTTGGGCCGGACGGCTTCATTACCAAGTATCGCAAGCTACATCCATTTGTGAATCCGCACCTCACGCCCGGCAATAGCTACAATGTGATCGACCTGCTCGGCTGCCGCGTCGGCTTCTTGATCTGTTACGACAACAACCTGTCCGAAAACGTTCGGATCACGACGATGCAAGGCGCCGAGATCATCTTCATGCCGCACGTGACCTGTTGCTTGCCGTCGGTGATGCCGGGGCGAGGTACGGTGGATCGAAACCTGTGGGAGAACCGCCACCGCGATCCCGTGGCCCTGCGGCAGGAGTTTCAAGGTCCCAAAGGACGCGGCTGGCTGATGCGTTGGTTGCCGGCACGGGCATACGAAAACGCCGTCTATGCGGTTTTCTCGAATCCAATCGGCTGGGACTATGACACGGTTAAGCCAGGCCTCGCAATGATCCTCGACCCGTTTGGCGAGGTGCTTGTCGAAAGTCATACGCTCGAAGATGACGTGGTGGTCGGTTTGTTGACCCCGGACAAATTTGAGCACGCATCCGGCCGCCGCTACATCCAGGCCCGTCGGCCGGAACTTTACGACAAGTTGGTGGAACCGCAAGAGTCGGTAACGCTGCCCGGATGGAAAATGGAGCACGAGGGCAAGTGATGCGGCGGCGATTCAACGCGGCGCTTGCGCCGGTTGCGAGCTAGGCCTTCTGAATCCTTCATCGAGACAAAGCTTTGCCATTCTATCCGGTCGCAGCGGCAGATAGAATGGTTTTTGGCGTCAGATGTTACTTAGCCGTGAGCTGTGGACCATGTGTTTATCCGACGACGTAGAATCGGTGGATTGGGAAAATGAGCAACATCGAGTGGAGCCGTCGTGTGCTTCACCCAGCCCCGAGGACGAGCGTTACCATGTCGGCACCGGCCGCCAATTTACACTCAAGGCCATCCTGTTGCTTACATTTGTTGTGGCACTATCCCTAGGAATGATCCGCTGGGCCGAATTCACCCGCTCGACTTACAAGTTCAGCGTGGCGATGACCGGCACGATTATCTTGTCAGTAGTGGTGGGGGCGGCCATCGGTTATGTTGTGGGGATCTGGATTGCCAACGTCCGACGGTGAGCCAACGTCTTGCGGCGGCTCCGCTGGTGTTCCCTGAACCATGCCGCGTCGATTAGCATCTTCGCCGAGCGCAGGCCAGAATCAGTCCGCCCAACGCAAGCAGGCACACGGAAAAAGGTTCGGGGACGGGAGCCGCGCGTTCGTAAGTAAAGCTGCCACCAGCAGCACTGCCAATACCCCAGGCTGTAAACCTTATGTCAGCGTAGATATCTTCGCCCGTGAGGTGGACCACACCTTTGCGGGCTAAAATGTTACCAGCCAGGTTGTTCGTGGAACCTAGTGCGGTTTCCCAGTCTAAAAACGTCAAGGAGGCGAAGTCAGAAGCGTCTGGGTTCGTCGGATTTCCATTCAAACCGGAGAAAGCCCATTCCGTCCCAACCGGGCTGGTGGCCAACGTGTACGATGTCTCCTGAGCGGAGTTGTAGATTCCTCGAAGATTGCCACGAGTGATGGTGACGCTGTCGGCAATGGGATCTTGATTTGCAGGCAGCATCGGGTCTGCACCGCCCTCCTTGGAAAAAGTGATCGTTTGTATTCCTGGCGCGTCGAAATTCCATACAGTTTGGGCTGACAGCGGACCAGTGCTGATCAGGAAACCTATCCATAGCAGAAGATGGGTTTTAGGACGGACGGGCATGTTCACTTGTCTCCAGAAACTGGAACGTTGAGAAGCTAGATATCGGATTCGCGTCATTGATTCAACTCTGCAACAAAACCACAAGATTGCCTCACCGCCGATTGCACACCCCCGATCATTCTTTCGTCTACTAGAATCATAATTGACATGGTTATTTTGATCGGAAAAAAGCGAGAAGCGTAATTTAAGCCGGCGCTCTGGCCCGATCTTGATTAGCGGCGGTTTGTGGAACAGTTTGATTGGTCGAGTCGAGTCGGGTCGGTACTCCTTTCGACTCGAGTCCGAATCCACTACAATCGACCCGACGGAATTCTTGCTTTCGGTGAATTCCAACATCTCAAAGCGAAACACTAACTGATATACGTATGGCTTCGCTCGGCCAAGGGTCACGGGAAAGTTTCTGGCACGATGCTGACTCGCGCGAAATCCGTCTGCGTGAAGTTGTCGAGACTCGTCTGGCCGAGAATCCACCGCCCCGTGCGGACGATCAAATCGTGGCGACGTATTTTCTGGCGCTGCGAACGAAAAAACTCGCCCATATCGGCAAAGAGATTGCCTACCACGCCACCAGCGGTATCAAGGAACCACCTCCTGGATCACTGCTCGCTCAGTGCACGGGCAAATCGCTGGAAATCGACGAGTGGGACCGCACCGGTCGGCTGGGCCTGCTGCATATGGCCTACCCGTTGAAAATGATGCTCAACGAGCGCGGACATCTCACGTCTTGCGACTTGTTGCACACGACAGCCGGAGCAATTCTGT
>CAUZSN010000109.1:0-8951 GCA_963582345.1 Planctomycetota bacterium | reverse complement strand
CCCCTGGGGCCTATTTGAAATTATCGTCGCTGGTTACCGGCGTAGCCACCGTACTGATCTTGGAACGTCGTGTGAACCTGGATCAGCCGAGGCTTTCGACACCCCAGAATCCTTGGGTCGCAGTCGATCGGATCGTCGTGAACTTGACCGACTTCGATATCAAAGCTGCCGACACCGCCATCACGATCAGCGATTTGGACCCAACGATGCCAGACAATGACTTGTTGGATGCCTTGAGAAGTAGCGAACGAAGTCAGCCATTCCGACGTGCCAACCAAGTAGAACCATTGTTTGACGTTTCGCAGCCGCCGTCACCATTCAATAATGGTATCCAGTACAACACGCTCGGCCACGAAAGCGCAGGCCTTCCCGTAGTGGGCACGGACCGCAACTCGAGCTCACCAGAAGCATTCGATGTCTGGCAGCCTCACTTCGACCGCGATTTCGCCTCGGTCGGAGAGTTGCTGGCCATTCCGTTATACGGTCCCGCCAGTGTGACTCAAGATTTGTTTGACAGCAAAAAGCGTCCACTGTTGCAGGATCCTGTTGCACTGGTCGCTGGAGGCAAAGTTCTGCAACCGAGACATCCATCGAATATACCAACTTCTGCCGACGCAAGGCTCGACAATCGTTGGCATCGCTTGTTCGAATTTGTTGAAGTTCCGTCGCGCACGCATCGGGAATTAGGCAATCCACTGAACCTCACCCGCGTTCCTGGCAGAATCAACCTGAATACCATTCGGCATCCCGATGTCTTGGCAGGTTTACTGGATGATTTTGACGTTTACACTCGCGACCTGGACAACACAAATCGTCATCTGCCTGCGAGCGACGTCTATGACTTAAACGGTAACGATGCGGACGACGTTCGTGATTGGTGGGCACAGTTCACCAAATCGCGTGACCAGTTGGATGCCACCACGGGGCTGTATCTGCCTGGTCTATCTGGTTCGCAGCCGTTCCGTACTTTCAATTTCATCGAGAACGACGTCGGCAACAGTCCCACCATCGAGAGTACTCTGTTTCGTAGCCTACCAATCGACGAAGGAGCCTTCGGGGCGTTTGGGCGTCGGTTGTTTGAATTGGGGACAGGCGATGAACACGGCAATAGTTCGATTGATTATTACAACCGCCACCGGCTGCTCTCGAAAATACTAGGTAACGTAACGACGCGTAGCAACGTGTTTATCGTTTTTATTTCCGTAAAATTCTTTGAGGCCTACGAAGACACTAGTGGAGCGATCAGAATCGGAGGTCAATTCGACTTGGATGACGATGGCGACAAGACGAACGACGGACACCGCGGTTTCTTCGTCATCGATCGCTCGGCGGCTGATGAAGCCTATGATTCGGCCACGGCATCGTTCGACTGGCGAAAGTTGGTCAAGCATCGATTGGTGATTCACTAGGACACGAAAAAAAATATTTTTTCTAACACCTATCGCATCGAGTTAGCCATAATGGGAGGGACAAAGCCATGCGTGTTCCATTCAGTTGACATCCGAATGAAACGCGGGCCGAAATTTCTAGATACCAAACTAATACATGTACAATAGCTTGAAGGAGAGACAGTTATGAAAACTCGTCGCAAGAAAAAGACATTACGCGAGCGCAGTGGCTTCACGCTGCTTGAACTATTAGTGGTGATCTCGATTATCGCCACACTAGCAGCGTTGCTTTTGCCGGCCATTCAATCTGCACGAGCTGCTGCACGACGTACCGAATGTATTAACCGTTTGCGAAACGTGACGATGGCAGCCATAAATTTTTCTTCGGCTCACAACGGTCAGTTGCCCCAGTTGTACGATTCGTATCCTCTCAATCCGACAGGGACCCCAGCGACAGTGATTAACCGGAGTTGGGCTGTAGCGCTGCTGCCGTACCTCGACAATGCAGCGGTCGCCCGTGAGATTGACTCATACGACGCTGCCGCAGACGTCACCTGGCCATCAATTCCAGTCTTGCAGTGTGGTGTTGATTCTGACAGCTTCCAACAGAAAGGTGGCCTAAGCTACGTGCCAAACGCGGGCTATATGATAGTCCTCAACTGGGATCCAGCTACGGGAGCGACGGTGGCCACTGGTTGGAACCATTACGCAGGTACCACATCCTGGGGCGGTGCTGTGGGCATAGATCAGGATGATCTTTTGATTGCTCACTCAACTGGAGTTTTCTGGCGGCCGGGCAGAACTGGAGATGCTACGATCGACTCATTCAAAACGACACTAGATTTCATCGCATCCGGTGACGGACAAACCAACACGATCATGTTTTCAGAAAACCTTCAAGCGCGTGACTGGCATCGAGCTGTTACTCTGCACGACTGTGCATTTGGCTTACGAACTGTAATAGGCACGAATGTAGACAATGGCGTGGTAGGAGGAGAGTTAGTAGTGACTGCTAATGACTTTGGTGACTCCTTCATCAATGTAAATTTGGCTGCTGAGTCTGGAAAGGCAGCCCGGCCTAGCTCGAACCATGCCGGACTTGTTCATATGTCAATGTGCGATGGTCGAGTCAAACCTTTCACTGACTCAATGAATCAAGGCGTTTACGCTCGATTAATGACGCCAAATGGTCAACGCTATGGGCAAACAGTTCAGGATGATCAATAAGGATCGGGCTGATTTCAGAATAGTCTCGTTGACGTTGATTTGTGTTGAGCGGCATTGCGGTGAAAAGCAATCTCACACCGTAGTGCCGCTTAAGTTTTATCGGAGATATCAAACCTTTCCTGTTTGTTCTAACACGACACTTTGCTGACCGAGCTAGAAGCAAGCGTTGTGACAGCAGTCTTTATACTGCACATGTTAATGTCACTAGAAAGCAGCTAGTGGCAACTAATCCGGAGTCTTCATTGTAGGCCGGAACAAGATTGCGCAACCTATCTCCGGATCAGCGCAAACGCATCGAGTGAAGTTTGCGCACTGTAAGTGGTTCGACCATAGTTAAGCGACCGAGGCTTCAGCAAAGGCAGAATTTGCTCGATGCGGCCTGCGCATTGTGGTTTTACCATACCTTTCTTATTCGCTTGAATTTTCCAAGATGAGATTCGAACCTCTAATGTCCGCTGATTGAAAGAACCCAGATGTCATATGCCGCAAGTTATTCTAAAGCACCGAATTTGTCCCAGGCAGTCAATTCGGTTTGCGATGTGATTGCTGAAGAGTTGAACGGAGAGTCTGCCGATCTGTCGTTCGTGTTTGCGTCACATACTCACGCGGATCGGTTTGATGAATTGTCTAGGATGGTGTGCGAAAAGAGTGGAAGCAGTGTGCTGTTGGGTTGTGCGGGAGAATCGATTGTCGGCGGACATGAGGAAGTCGAAGACGGACCAGTCGTGAGCCTGTGGAGCGCCGTATTAGAGGGCGCTCACGTTGAACCGTTTCACGTTGAAGTCGAGCAGACAGCGGATGGTATCATAATCAGCGGACTTCCCTCTGACTTGGCTGATCAAAAACAGGACGCGCAGGCGGTCTTTCTATTTGGTGACCCGTTTACGTCGGCACCGAACCCGATTATCGATCGTTTGGCCGAAGATCTTCCGAATGTTCCAATATTTGGAGGCATGGCGAGCGGCGGATCCGGGCCAGGGAAAAACCGGTTATTTTTGAACTCGCAGACTATTGCCGATGGTGCTGTGGGCGCCGTGATCTATCGTGGGTCGCGTATCCGGTCGATCGTCTCACAGGGCTGTCGTCCCATTGGGACTCACTTCGTTGTGACTAAAGCTGATCGGAATATTGTATTCGAACTCGGCGGCGTACCGACCATTGAGCGGCTGAAAGAAATTTTCCCCACGTTGTCTGAACACGATCAACGTCTGGCTCAGAAGGGGTTGCACCTGGGTATCGTAATGAACGAATACCAGGAGACTTTTGACCGCGGTGACTTCTTGATCTCAAATGTTCTGGGAGCTGATGGTGAAGATGGTTCCATTGCACTCGGGAACTTTGTTCGAGTTGGTCAGACCGTACAATTCCATGTGCGCGATGCGGAAACGGCCGACGAAGATCTGGTGCAACTTATTGAGCAAGACTTGGAGGTGCATGCCAACTCGCCCCAAGCGGCTCTGCTTTTTGGTTGCAATGGTCGGGGTACACGATTATTTCCTGAACCAAACCACGACGCTCAGACGATCCAGTCAAAACTAGGGCCGCTTCCATTGGCCGGATTCTTTGCGCAAGGCGAACTAGGTCCTGTTGGAGGAAAGAACTACATCCATGGTTACACGGCTAGCGTGGCTTGCTTCGAGTAACTTTTGTGGAACGGTTTCAGAAAACCCAGATTCTTTGCGCAGGCCGAATCGAGGTCACGGCACCTATGGATCAGGACCGACGGCTTTACTGAATACTCACCCACTAAAGTTTTGATGGGCCGGAGCCCAGAGGTCGAGAAAATCTTGCAATATAGCACATTGCTAGAAATCGGAATCGTTCTTCGACGAGCATCCGGAATGGAAAACGATAAGATATTCTTGAATTCGTGTAGCAATCTCGTCGCGAGTATTACAGAAGGCATTTAGTTTGTCTTCGTCTGTGCCTTCTATGAAGCTGGGATCGTCGAATGGCCAATGCACGGTCTGCTTTGCGTGCGGAAAGACCGGACAGTTTTGCGCAGCGTGGTCACACACCGTAACCACTAAATCGAATCGTTCGTCCCTAAATCGATTCGCGTGTTTGCTCTTGTTTGCAGAGATGTCAACGCCAATTTCATGCATCGCCTCAATTGCTAGTGGATGCACGTGGCCGACAGGATCTGAGCCAGCGGATTCGACATCCCATGCTCGGTTCGATTGTTGTTTCCAAATACCTTCCGCCATTTGAGAGCGCGCCGAGTTTCCGGTGCATAGAATTAAAACTCGTTGTGTCATAATGCTTCGTCGTGCCCGAGCCAATGAATTTCTTTGTTGTGCTGTGCGTGCTCAATGCATTGAAACCGCGGAATGTTCCAATAGTTTAAACCCAATAGAAAAGTTCACAAGAGAATCAACACGCTCTGATACCGAGCAATCAGCACGCACGACTCAATCCTCATTCGCTCTGGCCATGAGCGTCACGGCACAAGGTTTGGTTAGAGTGTATCCGACCGCACTCCCTATCCGAACGAATCTTAGGTGCAGCAGCTTGCCAGGAACCTGCATAATTCATTCGAAGGATGCCACATCATAGGACTGGCACCTCAACACCAAATCGGCTCTCCATACCGTAATTTTCCATTATGTGGTGCAGCGTCTCACCCAAGACTTCCATTTTAGAGTGCAATTGCCTTACATGTCTGTGATGGAAATGTGAGTTGCGCGACCAGTCGTGAATGTCGTCTTTTATGTGATGGAACAACTTGTCCAGATTGCGCAAGTCACTGGCGATGTGGTTCTCATTGAGCTCTTGACTTTGATGTGCATGATGGACGTCTTTGTGGACCAATTTGCGGATATGTTTGGCGTCTTTGTACAACGAGTACATCTCTCGGTAGGTCTCACGAAAACCAGGGTTGCGCGAGTAATGGAAGTACATTTCCCACAAGATTGGCTTGGCCTGGCATACAAGGTCATCCGACAAGTTATAAACATCGAGGTTTGCACCGAATCCTTCATCACGGTGTGAAAACGAATCCGGGATAGCGGGTTTTAGAAGGAACTGCGGTCGTTGCGGGTATTCGCGACCAACGTAAAGTTCGCGACCGTTGCCCAGTCGTAGCGAGAAATTAAATCGACCACCTGCTTGGGCGGATTGGTTGTCCATTAGTCCGATCGTGGTAACGGTTGCCATCGTGATCAGGAAATGTTTCATGACGCTATCCTTTCTGTTGGAATCCATGCCATCAGGTAACATTCGCATGTGAATGAAAATCCTGGGCCAAAGTATCAGAGAATTACGCAAAGTTAATTCCAGAAAGCAATTGCGTCATATAGCCAGTCTGAGGCTGAATTGTGCGCGACATCAAAGCGATAACAGATGGATCAATTAAGCGGCACATGACTAACACAGAGACCGCTAATTAGAGCGCGTTGAACTACTAGTCGAAAGTTAGGTTGATTTTTGCGACATCAACTTTGGCTGCTCTATATCCGGCTTCTCAAGAAATGTGCGATAGATCAACAGAGCGGTAAGACAAATGCACATCAACGGTGCTAGCCAGATCGGGTAAACCGCAGGGACGAGCATCTTGCCAAATTCATAGCTGCCGACTGTGCCAATTGTGATCAGAACCATCGCCAAACTTTGAATAGCTCGACGTTCGACTAGCAAGGCTTGAGCACAATGCAAACCAATCACCGGCCCCAACATTGCATAGGTGGTGTTTTCGGTGCGTGGATTAAACAGCATCAGATAACACGTGGCTAAGGAATAGATCCAAATACAGGTTTGAGTCGCTGTAAGTTTTTTCTGTCCAAGCCAACACATCACCAATACCGAGATTGCAACAATGAGCCGAACGAGAAATTGGATCTCACTCGAAATGTGCAGTCCAGCAACGCTTAGCATTCCAAAAAGTTGGGCCCATAATCTCTCCGTTCCCAACTCATACGCTGAATATAATTCGGTGATACACTGAGTGTATTGTTGCCACACATAATCAGGACTTTGGGTCAGAAATGGAAAAAAGAAGACACCAGCCGCGCCAACGCAGAGCCTCCAACTCATCGGTCGATACAATGCTCCGACAAGCAGAGCTATGACCAGAATGAGTGGCTTAAGCGCGAGCCCCAACGCGAGCCAATACGTTGCTCTCCACCATTGTCGGTAGGCGATATTGGCAGTCGCGAGCATCATCATGGCAGCCATCAGTAGAGTGGTTTGACCATTTCGTGCGCTGGACCATGCAAGGGGGATAGCCATCATTGATACGAGTGGAAAAAATACTGTGTCCGAGTCGCGTCCAGCAAGGTGTGTAATTCGTCGAATTCCATATACAAACGAACTGATCGCCACAAGCCGCCACAGTATTTCTCCTGCAGTGTATGGCAATATTGAAAAGGGGACGAACAGCACCGAGGCCTGTGGAAGATAGATGAATCCACTGCCTGTATTTGAGTAAAGATTTTCGCCTTGGATCCATGCATTGGCTGCTCCCCGGTATGCGTCGGTTACGGTTCGTCTCTCTGCCGTAAGAACGAGGCAAGTGATTGCAGAGAAGAGCACACCCCAAAGAATCCAGGTAATTCGCACGGATTTGGCATCCGTAAGAGACAATCTCCACACAGCAGCTTCTCCCATCAAGCCGCTTTCCGCTTTGTTTGCGAAGTACCATTCGAAGAAGTCTTTTGTTGACTTGCCTCAATCGTAGCACTTTCAACAACTAGTGGACGGACTTCAGCACGCCTCAAGTACTCCCAATAAATTTTTGAGAGTTCTCCTAGCGCTTTCACAAAGTCTCGCGTCTTGACGTTGGAACCGTCAATGTCTCTCCATTCATCCAGAGGGAGTTCGTAGATCTCCTGTCCTGTGAGGGACTGGCCTAAGAGTCGTCGTTTGCGGATCATGCGTGCTAGAAGCTCTACGTCAAAGATCCATCGTGAATGAAATGGATGCTTGAAAAGCGCCTCGGTGTCAGAATCTACACGAAACATTTTGGCTCCGCATTGCGTGTCATAAACTGAAAATCCCAGAACAAAAGACGCCGTGGTCGCAAATAGCCGGCCAAGGATGTGACGCAATCGCCGTCTTTCGATGAAGTGACCAAGCAATCGAATGCGGCTCCCCATGACGAGTTGACACTCCGGTCGTTGTTGCAGCACTCGCTGGAATTGTGTGATTGCATTGAGCGGAGTGGCAAGGTCGGCATCCCAAAAGCCTACGTACGTTGGGTTGCGCCGAAATGCTACCAACATACCTTGTCGGACTGCTTCGGCTTTACCAACGTTGTATGGTAGATCATAGACGGAAAACCGATTGGGATACGTCCACTGTAGATTCTCGAGCACATGCAGCGTGCGATCAGTGCTTCCGTCGTTGACGAAAAGCAATTCGACGTCATAGCACGTTTCCAAAAATTCTTGAAAACAGCGTACGTCAAGTCGCCTTTCTTCGTTATAGCACGGAATTACAACGACGGTGTGAGGCATTTTGAAAACGTGTGGCGCGTAATTACTGTTAGGTATTCAAAGGATGCGGTGTTTACTTGTACACGCAACCGAGTTGTGAGAATTATGTTGTTAGCAAAGCAAGGTGAATCGCCAAACAGGTTACGTAATTTAACGATTTCCACAGTCAGCACAATATTGGTCTTATGGCACCGAGACATCGGAAATATGATGAACAATGGTGCCTGAAATGGGAGATCTGTGTTCAACGTCCGTACACCGGCATACCATTAATCTGGAGAGGTGTTTATGAAAGTTCGAGAGTCTTGGTTCGTTTGGAACAGGCAAGGTAATGAAATGTGACAATTCGGAATGCCCTCCTCTTCCAAATGGTTTGAATCAAAGAGTTTAATCTCGAAGGACAGATGGTGCGGATAGTCTTATCCCTTGCAAATATCCATCCCGAAGGACCAAAGCATAGTTCATCCAGCAACAGTGCGTGTGCATGATACGTAACATTGACGGTTTAAAGATCTCGCGGGACATCCTTGGAGATTGCTCGGCACATGCTATTGCTGGATGAAATCAAAAAAACTCAACCAACATGTTTTTGGAGGCAACATTGGACGTGGGGATTTCTAGAATGTCCAATCGCGGCCGTCCACTCTGCTTATTATGCACCGGTTTGACTGTGCAGTCGTTTACTCAAGAATTGTTGGTCCAGCGCACTTGAATAAAACACACTTACTGATGGCGTTGTGCTTGGCTTCACCGCGTTATGTTCTTCAAGTTTGGAACATAGTCTTGGCCAAATTGATACTCCCGCCGTCCACGAAAATCTCCCGACAACGGCATAATTGAAATCTGGCCGCCATCGGCCACAATCGTTTGGCCGATGATGTAACGTGCCTCGTCGGACGACAGA
>CAUZSN010000108.1:0-8997 GCA_963582345.1 Planctomycetota bacterium | reverse complement strand
TCGGGTTTTTCACGCTTCAGCACTTTGCTCAGTTGTCTTGTGCCAAGTTGGTGGCTATGGCGGGGACACGTTGTTAAGCGTCAATCGCTGTTGCCAGACGATTCGGTATTTCCGACATCGAAGAAGTGGGCTGACTCCTGCAGTGAACAGATCTCGCCCTGGGCTCCAACGTGCGTGTTTTACCGGACACATTCCAGGCGGCTCAGCATAATGTTTTCCAATCACTTGATGCGTGGTCTGTCGCTCACTTGGCTGGCCTCCAGCTCCTCACCGCCGTGTTTGTGGTGTAAACAGTTATCAGAGAGGTTGGACCAGGAGCGAAGAGAGGAAATTGACTGCATTTGCTTCCTTTTTGGGCGAGCGATGGTAATTTGTGCAAAGCGTACTCAAAGAATTTCCGATCTAACCTGTTGATGCGATTGAATAAAGATCGCTCAAATTATTTCCAGGCCTCGAAAATACATAAAGTTCTACATGCGTCCAAGGTTTAGTCGGGCGCTGCTCATCGCTAACTAGTAAGAACAGTATCAGTATTCATGTATGGCCTTCGTAGTGTGCTGTGCTCTGTGTGGGTGATTCTCATTGTTGTCCATTGCCCGGCATTTGCTGAAGACGACAAAGTTGACGAGATCCTACAGGAACTATTTCTGGGAGAGACGGCGTATCCTCAGGATCGACATGAGTTGCAATTCAGCACGGGTTTTTTTCGGGGGCTGGAAAATGAGGACAACGTTCGACTGCCCGTACTGTTCGAGTACGGAGTGAGCGATCACATTCAAATCGGTGTAGAATTTCCGATTGACTTTAATCGCATGGGGGGCGAAGACGCGGAAGGAGTGGGCAACATCGAACTGGAAGTCTACTACAACTTCCGCAACGATTTATGCACGGGATGGGCCGCCGGTTTCGGTTTGGGTTTAGGTCTGCCGAGTGTCACCACCGACGTGGGTGAGGAGGCGGTCATCTACGAACCTTTCTTCGTACTTTATCGGGACCTTGATACGGTTTTTTTCAACTTTTCGGCCGGGTTGGAAATCGAAGATCCAACCGAGTTCGGCGAGGAGACCCAAGTCAATGGTCAACTGGCCGTCGCTGTGTTCAGGACGTATGAGCCGTTCGTGATCATTCTCGAAGCGGCTGTCGACATCGAGACAGACCGGACTCTTTCTCGCCTGGCGCCTGGAATGTACTGGCAGTCACCCGGAAGACACTGGGAGGTCGGCATTTCTCTGCCAATCGGCTTGAACTCCGACACCCCCGACATCGGCGTCTTCGCCCTATTTACAATCGAATTCGGTGGAAACAACGACGATTAATCGGACTGGTATGACGATTAGTCGTCCCGACGGAAAGTGTCGACAAAGTCTCTCAAACCCAGTTGCTAATGGTGTTCAGTCGTGCGCTGAAGAATAAGGCGGACGGAGTTTCATCAAGCGGCCCTTTGCGAGACACCCCGGCATTGGAATCTGACTTGCGGAGTTCAAACTGATGATTGCCGTTTGTTGATTGACTCTCAGTACAGACTAGCCGTATTGTGCGTGACTGAATCAGAGGAGAAGTATTTGCGTTGCCGAACCCATATATATTTAAGGAGAGGTAAGGGTCATGTCGATCAACGATCCGCTTGCCAAGACGAGAGATTGCTTTGAAAATTTGATCGCCCACATTAGTTCTCCCGACTCGCCTGTTGGGATCGATGCTAAGTATACTCACGCTGTGATCATCGATTACCTCCGACAAATTGCGACACGAATTGATTCGATCGAACGGAGATTGAATCATCAACAAGATTGATGCCTGGCCGGAATAGTGTGGAGAACTTGTCGAAACAAACTCGTTGTGATTGTCGCCAATTGGAGATAGCACCAGCGGCTACTCTCCACACTTTTAAAGTGAGTCAAATCATGACAATTTTGTCTCGCAGTCAGGGTTGTCGCGGCGTTTTGTTCGTTGCCAGCCTTTACATTTGTTTCTCTTCCCATCTCAAAGCCGCTGATTGGCCATGCTTTCGTGGGCCGACTGGTGAAGGGTTCAGCAGCGACGAAAACGTTCCCATCGAGTGGGCTGACACGAAAAACCTCAAATGGAAACTCAAGATGCCCGGAAAAGGGTTTTCTAGTCCCATCGTGGTTGGAGATTACGTTTTCGTCACTTGTTATTCCGATGCGGATGGCGATCTCAAGAAGCTCAAGCGTCATCTCGTCTGCGTCCAAAATCGTGATGGCAAGGTTGTTTGGTCGAAAGTCGTACCATCCGCGGCGCCCGAGGTCCGTGCCCCAGGGTTTGGAATTCGTCACGGTTATGCATCGAATACACCGGTCAGCGATGGTGAGCGAGTTTATGTTTTGTTCGGCAACACGGGCGTACTAGCCTTTGACATGACGGGAAAGCAGCTTTGGCAGAAAAACGTTGGTCAAGAAAACTCTACAATGTTTGGCTCCGGTGCCAGTCCGATTTTGTACAAGGATCGCCTAATTGTTACTTCTGGCGCCGAGAGCGAATCAATTCGTGCACTAGACAAGAAAACCGGCAAAGAACTATGGAAGGCGGAAGCCGCGAGTCTGTCAAGATGCTATTGCACGCCGTTGGTTGTCAAAAATTCAAAGGGCACAGATGAGCTTGTGATTTCGGTTCCCTACGAAGTCTGGAGCCTGAATCCCGACAACGGAAAACTCAACTGGTACGCCGAGACGCAGGTGGACACCAATTCCTGCCCTACCGTGGTTAGCCGGGACGGCATCGTTTACGTGATCGGTGGTCGCAGTGGCGGCCGGGCAGCGATCCGCACTGGCGGGAAAGGTGATGTGACGGCATCCAACGTTCTTTGGTCAGCGAGTGGAGGATCTTACGTGCCGTCCCCGGTTCTGCACAAAGGTCATCTCTACTGGATCAACGATCGCGGCATTGCCTATTGTGTTGATGTCAAGACCGGCAAGGAAGTGGCCAAAAAGCGAATCAACGGCGAGTTCTATGCTTCGGCAGTGTTAATCAATGACAAGCTTTACGTCGTGAGCCGTTTCGTTGGCACCTATGTTTTCAAAGCAACGCCAGAGCTAACGCAGATTGCACACAACAAGCTGTCCGACGACACTGACTTTAGCGCCAGTCCTGCCGTCAGCAATGGCCAATTGATACTGCGTTCGGACAAGTTTCTTTATTGTGTCCAGGCAGAGTAGGACTGCTACTGTCTCTAATTCGGTCAACGATGGCATGGCCAGGACCCCGAGCAAACCGGCGGTCAGAAGCTTTTGCTTGTCGGGGCAGAAGAATTCTTTCACGAAACCGGCACATTTGCTTCCTCGTCAATTTCGATCCGAATACTCAACGAGCATTTTTCACAGACGATCGCGCCAACTAGAAACATTCCTCGATGGCCGCATCGTGGACATTGCAAGTCGATCTCCCGAAATGGTCCTTCCTCCATTCGTTTTACCGGTTTTTTGCTTAGTTTGTACAAGACGGGAATCATCAGTGTGGTACAGCCATCAAGAATTCCGAGTACACCAGCAATTCGAATGAGCCATTCATTGCCTGTCTCGAAGACAATCATTTCCGAGATCAGAAGCGCTAATGCGAAGATACTGACGAGTGCTGAGTAGAATACCCACTGGAATTTCCGCTCCAAAGTGGCCAAAGCCAACAGGCACACTTGTGCGAAAGAGAACGAGGCGATGCTGAAGATGAACGTCGTCTTAGCATAAGGTTCTGAGGCGAAACACTCTGCCCAAATAGCGGGGATAGTCATCAGGAAACCCACGATTCCACTGGCGAGTCCCGGTGCCGTCAGCAGAAGGGATTTTTATTTTCGAACGCGGTGGCACACGCCAGCGAGGTCACGCTAAAATAGGAAATACTCAGCGTAGTGAGCAGAATCTTGGCTTCCGTTTCACAAAAGTCGCCGAAAAGAAAGGCGTAAATTCCGATCAGGGCACTCAAGAAGAGAGCTCCAATCAGCATTCGCAAAATCATCTGCTTCAGTGTCCAGGTCTCGCCCATTGTGGCTTCCATGTTTTGGCGATCCACAGTTGACTAGTGTGGATCATACTGATCCTGACGAAGTTCGGTCCATGATGTAACGACGGAAGACAAAAATCAGTAGTCCGCACTCACCTTCTCCACGTCAAACTATATGCTCCAGCCGCACGTCGGATCTTCGAGGCCTTCCGTTTGAAAGGCTTTCCATTAATTTTAAAATCTCTCCCCGGTTCAGGTATCTGAAGAGTTGCCTGGCAATTTGGTGGGATGACAACTTTCCACTGAACAACTCCATCCTGCTGTTCCCAATGGCTTAGTATAGTTCCATGAGGTGTCTTAAGCGTTGCACGAACCCAATCGAGATGGTTCGGAGTATAGGGAACCAAACGAATGTGCCGGAACCCTGGTCGGTTCGCATCGGCTTGAATTCCTGCCAGATGCGTTATTAACCAGGCAGAGGGATGATTCATGGCATGGTGGTTGAGAGAACGATCTGCTCTCAAGACCGGGTCGAGGCAGAAGATCTCCCAGATAGTTGTTGCATCATAGTTGGCAATACTCCAGGCCAGCCCCGGGTAGTCAGGACTGCGTAGCATGTTCAGAGCCAGATCGACCTCTCCGTTTTCCGCCAATTGCGGATAGATATGATAGGACATAAACCCTCCGTCGAATTTGCCGCCATTGTCACGATAGATCCGGGCAAAAGATACGGCAACAGCCTGTCGGTACTTTCGTTCGGGAAGACCAAAAGCGAGTGCCAGACTGTCATGGGTACCATTTCCGAATGTGTTTTGATTTGCGTTGTAGTATTTTGCAAGAATAGACGTACGGATGCGCTGGGCCAGTTTCCTAGCCCAGGCAGCATCATCATGGCGCATAAGCGCCTCGGCCAGTTCACCAAATCGCTCCGCAGCGGCGAAGAAGTTCATTGCCGCGATAAGGTTTTTGTCCTGCTCGGTTCGCTCAATATCGGGCGGTGCCGAATGATCGCCGTGAGCTGCTTGCTTGGGAATCAGTCCTGGCGCGTTGTTCTCGAAATACTGCAGGAAGTGCAGCATGCGAGGATAATGGGCACGGGTCGTGTCTAGATCACCGTCAATCTGGTACAGACGCCAAGCAAGGAACAACGGTGAAACGGACCAACTGAAATCAGCCCGTGAGTGTGTGGTAATTCGCTTGCCAACCCCGACTCTGCCTGGCAAGCCGTTCGGCGCAAATGGCGGTGTATAATACAGATTCACCAGTTGACGGTAAAACGTGGTTGCGTCCAGCGCATAAAAACCTGTTGACCAGGAAGAATGCAAATCGCCGCCCCACATGCACTTTTCGCGATGGGGACAGTCCTCAAGTATCGAATGCATGTTATTGAGATGGGTCTGCACGCCCATCTGAAAAACGCGATCTAGGAAAGGATCGGCTGATTCGAAAGTGGCCGTCACTGGTACATCCGTGTGGATGACCACGCCAGCGATGTCGCCGTCACGCGGCGCGTGGCTCAAACCGTGAACCTCAAAATAGCGAAATCCATGATAGCTGAAGCGAGGCTCCCATGTACGAGGTTGGCCATCACACAACAGGGTATGGTGTTGTGGAGCACCGTGACACCACCAGAATGACGTTGGTACATTTGCCAAATGTGTGCCGTCAGGCATCAGCATTTCAGTGCAGCGGACGCGCAATACCGTACCGTCTGGCTCATTAAATTTCAGACGTATCCATCCGCTGATATTTTGTCCCAGGTCGAATACCCAGGTTCGCTCACCCGTCTGCCACTGGCGCACAGGTGCGATCATCCGTATTTTTCGGATTGGCGGGAAATCCTGAGCTGTCAGGCGAGGACTCAATGGCGGCACCTCCCGTGATGCCTGCCAACCTGAAGGAAAACCAGGCACCTGCCATTCGTCGTGCTCCTGCCGAAAATCGACGTGGTCACCAAGATAGACATTCGACAAGCGGGTGCCCGACTCTTTCCACATCCAGTCGGCATCGCTCGTCACGAGCTGTCGGGATCCATCAGCGAACAGCAGGGTCAACAATGTACGCAAGCCCGGCTTGCCATAAGCGAGAGTTGTTGTACAAAAACCCCGGTCTTGGTTATACCAACCATCTCCCAGGAGAATCGCCAGCACGTTGGTTCCCATCCGAACCTGTCGGCTTACATCGAATGCCTGATAATGGGCGGTTTCTTCGTAATCGGTTTGTCCGGGATCGAGTACGTGGTCGCCGACTTTTTTTCCGTTCAAAAATGCTTCGCTATAGCCAAGACCACATATATAAAGTCGGGCCGCGGTGACCGCCTTGTCAATTACGAAATCCTTTTTAAACCATGTCGCTGCCAATGGCGCCCGGGAATAGACTTCCGCCTCGCCGTTGGGCTTGTCTCCATAGGCGCAAACAACACGAACAGGCCTCTCATCCTCTTGCCCAAATACCATCCGCCACTTCGCAGAGGACTTGATGATGCGCTGCGTGCCGTCCGCCAGTACAACTTGCATCCCGAAAGCAATGGCACAATCGAAGCGTGCTCGAGTAAACTGGACTTGGATGCGGTTTTCACCCGGCTGCAAGTGAAATGAAAAATCGGTGAACTTTGGTGCACCGGCCTTGCGGACATATTCTGCGTCTGTTCCGTTGACGGTGCACCGAAGAGTAGCTGGCTTTGTGGAGCCCCACCACGCGCCTGCGTAAACAACCGGCGTATTGGGCAATGTGAATTCTGTACGAAATCCAGGCATTAGCTCGGGAGTTACTGCAGTATTATCGGCTATACCAATCCATGGTCCCATCAGTTCCTTTGGCGCAAATTGCGGTTTCACTTCACGAGTGCAGGAAATCCAATGTGCGTTATTCCAGCCGGACTCATCGCGCAGACCGGTCTCAAACCAAGTTGGTGAAGACCATTTAGAAAACTTTCCAGTTTCATCTTTAACCCGCACTCGCCACCAGACTCGTGTGGTTTCAGGAATCTGGTCACCTTGATAGCGAATGTGCGTTGTTTCAGTGCTATCCACCCAGCTGCTATCCCACAGATCAGCGTTTGGCAGAGCGTCTTTTGAGGTGGCTGCCTGAATGCGATAGGCCGATTGGGCTGCTCCTTCCTGATCCGTAGCGATTCGCCATGATAATTCCGGCATGTGCTGCTCCACGGCCAAGGGATTCACACGGTAATCACACCGCAAATCGACTAGCTCCGCGGCGACGGTCGATCTGCAAGCAAGAGTCAATGCAGTTAGCACGACGAGACTCGTTTTTCTTATATTCATTTGTTTCCTTATCGAAAGCTCTCTTAATCATGCAACACTTCAATCAAGTGATACGCTTGGTGCAGACCATCACGGGTTCGACCGTCGTAACCGTCGGTTTCGGTGCCGGATTGTTCCGCCTTTTCACTCGTCATTCGATACTCTTTGTTCGATATGCAATATTCACAACGGACACGATTGAATATTAAACGAACAAATTGAAAATATATTCCAGTCTTATCTGAAAGATTAAATGCGAGGAAACGATAAATGCTTTTTAACAAGTCGCGGGCAATCGAATACATGAAGCGTTTCGAGTTAGATGCGTTGGTGGCGACGTCGCCAGTCAACATAACTTATTTCACGGACTTTTATTGCGGAATTGATTCGAAATTTAAAGATTACATGATAGTCCCCGGAGCATCGAGCAGGCTGTGTCAAGCGTATGCGGTCTTTCCGCTCGAAGGTGAACCGGCGCTCGTTGTTTCGATGGGTTCAGTGTTCGCGGTGAACGCAGCCGATTTGTGGGTGGACGACTTGTTCCTCGTCGGCGACGATCCGATGGACAGCTCGCTGCCACCAGGTCCAATGTCAGGCGACGCCGCCAGATTCTTCAAACTTCACAATTCATCTCAACACTATTCGACAGCAACAGAAGCGCTGCTAAGTATCTTGAACGGACGTGACCTGACCGGCGCCCGTATTGGACTTGAGAAAGAAGATTTACCGGACGATGAGAAACAGACGATCTTGCGACAGCTGCCAGACGCTACAATCAAGGACTGTACGAATCTCATTCGCATGATTCGTATGGTCAAGAGTCCGGAAGAGCTGAAACGGATGAGCCGCGCAGCGGAGATAAGCGAACAGGCAGGGATGGAGAGTTTGTCGCTGGCTCAACCCGGACGACAAATCGCCGATCTTGTACAACATTACCGCGCGTCCGTAGCCGCAAAGGGTGCAGAATTCGAGCACTTTTATTATGGAATGTACGGCATGGGCATCGCCGCTGAACCCGACTATATTTTGAATGAAAATGACGTTCTGTTTGTGGACTTCGGGTGTATTTACAAGCACTATTTCTCCGATACCGGGACGACGTTGGCGATGCGTGAGCTATCGGGCGATCTACTCGCGAGACGGACAGCGCTGTTTGACAGTATGACGACTGCGGCACAGACACTATGTCCAGGGGTCAAATCGTCGACAGTGCGGGACGTGATGTGGGAAACTCTCGAAGCAAACGGCATAACCGCAGTGTTTCCGCATGGGCATGGTTTTGGTCTGGAGGTGCGAGATTACCCAATTATTGTCGCAGATAATGGGCTACGTATCCGTGACGACTGCATCGACGTGCCGTCAGACTTGCCGCTCGAAGAAAACATGGTGATCAACCTCGAGGCGGCAGTCTTTATGCCGGGTATCGGCTCGGTCCACATTGAGCAGTCGTTCGTTGTGACATCCACCGGAAGCCGACCACTGGTGTCGCAAGACCGAAGCCAGGCAGTCACTCCTGTCGGACTCTCATTGTGATCATACGGAGACAGTGGTATTGCGTGAGAATACGTTGGTGGTGACATCATCTGAGGACCGCGATCAATACGGTAATCACGTCTCAATTTCGTGTCAGTGTATTATTTTCTTTGAGAAGATGCTCGCATAACAAGTTTCGTCTTGTCGAATTAATCGAGGTCAGTTGAACGGTCATTTGACAATCATCCGCTAGAACCGAGATGATGTGTTTGATGACAACACCCTGTTGTGCCAAGGCAAGCCGACG
>CAUZSN010000107.1:0-9201 GCA_963582345.1 Planctomycetota bacterium | reverse complement strand
CGTAATTTTTCTGAATCGTGTCGAGGCCGAAATGGCTGTGAATCGTTTGGTGTTTCCGTTTGCCGAGAATCCCTGGCCGAAGACAATTCATCTTCGATTGGTCGATGCGCGGATGGAACCAATCACCGTTCGACTTCAAATCGCTCGCGGCGACACGTTGGAAGTGTTCGTTGTGAATACTAAAGGAACACTGCCTGCCAATGTCGTAATGGAGTACCGATTCGACGACGGTCAAGTGATTTCCGAATCACTACGGAAAACAACGCTCAGAGATCGTCAAGGCCGGAATCGCGAGGTCTGCGCGGCTACGTTGATGGTCGTGAAAGGCCCAATGCAATTTCGAGCTTGTGGCGGCGACCATCGGGACATGCTGTGGTATTCTCTGCATGTTGTTCCACCTCCGTTGGTCGATGATTTGAGGGTGACTCTGACTCCACCGGCTTACAGCAATCAAAGCATCGTGCAATTGCCGATCGGAATCGGGCACATCAAAGGACTGGTCGGAACGAACGTTGACATCCGCGCGACCGTAAACAATCCGCTCATGTCGGCAACTTTGCGCGTGCAGGACTCCGAAATCGGGACGATCGAAATTTCCGAGGACCAACGGTCGTTTTTTGCGTCGTTTCAAATTTGCGAAGCGGGTGTTTATTCGTACTGGTTTGCACTTAAAGACCAACAAGGTTTCGAGAATAGCGAAGCGCCGAGGTATGAAGTGCGCGGCATCGTTGATGTGGTGCCGGACGTCTACATCGACAAACCGGCTACCGACGTTCAATTGACGGCCGACGCGAATCTTCCATTGCGGATTGTTGCCAAAGATGACCTTGGCCTGAATGACGTCCGGCTGCACTACAAGTTCAGCGACTCTAAAGATGATTCTGGCGTACTAATGTCCTTGCCATTTGACGGCAAACGTCCGAAGCAAGTGGCCATTGATCATAAGTGGGAATTGGCTCCATTGAAGTTGGAATTGGGTATGCGGCTTACCTTCCGTGCCGAAGCAAATGACGATTTCAATTTGGAAAGCGAACATGTGGGGCGCAGTATATCGCGGACGATAACGATTGTGTCTCAGGACATGAAGGTCGCTGAACTGGCCGCGCGTCAGGCGGCAATATTGGAAGAGCTGGAACAAATTGGCGAGACACAACGGTATGCTTGTGACCAAGTCGGAGAACTACAGGTTCAGCTACAGACAGTCGGACGTCTGCGTGCCGAAGACGTTGATACGGTAAAACGGGTCGAGTTGAAGCAAAGGCAGATATCATCACGTCTGCTAGGTTCAACCGACGGAGTGGAAGCGCGGGCATGGAAATTGTTGGACGAAATAACAAGTAACCACATTGACGATCAGGAATCCAAGTGCCGGTTGAATATGATTGCTGATGAATTGGCCGATCTGCGTAACGAGTTGCTACCCGCGATTGAGCAAGAATTGACGCAAGCTCGGAAGCTAGCACTATCAAGTGAGCCTGCTGTCCGGAATGACACAGCCACTGCACTGCAACGTTCGCAAACTGGTCGAAATAGTGCTCGCGCCAGATCCCAAGATGCTGCGGAAGAACATGGCTCGAAATCGAGTCGGTCGCAAGACAAATCAAGGCACCGTGAGACCGTGCAGGCGAAATCGGACAATGTCAAGAACCGTTCGATTGTGTTCACAATTCGGCTCCCAACCGAGTCGCGAGATTTGAGCGACTCACTCGAAACAGTCGAAGAGCATCAGACTGCGGTGCTCGATTCGCTTAACGAAATGCTAGCATGGCTTTTGGAGTGGCAAAATCAGCGGAATCTAGATAACCACCTGAACGAAGTCATTGTTACGCAGGAAGCCATCAATCGCAACACGGCCGAGATCGGCAAGCAACGTCTGCTGAACCCGCTGGACACACCGTCTTCACAACAGCAGGCGGACTTGACCAAGTTGCGGGATCGGCAGCGCCAGCAGGCGGCACAGCTGGAGAAGTTCCGCAAGCAGTTGGGCAACACGGCTGACATTTTTGGAAAGAGTGATCCGGACGGGGCTGATTCGCTGAACGAGGCCGTGGAACAATTGGACCGCAACGCCACTTACGGCCGAATGCGCGAGGCCGCTGATCTGTTGGATAAAGAATTTGTCGGCGAATCCATAAACCTTCAACAGCGAATTCTAAAGGAACTGAAGGACCTGGAAGACATTCTCCGTAATCGATTGGTCACCGATACTGAGCAGTTGATCAAGCAACTGAAACGGGCAGAAGAAAAGCTTGAAAGTCTAAAAGACAGTCAGTATGAATTATTGCGAACGGCTCGCGATGTGGATCAGGAACCTGATTCGCGGCAGCGCAAACTTGAATTTAAGAATCTGAAAAGAAAGCAACAGAAGCTTCGCCAAGAAGTTTCCGATTTGGCTCGTCGCTTACGGCGGTTACAAGTTGGAATAGCCCGCGATTCAGCCCGGTGTGCGGTTTCCCATATGCAGCAGGCTGAAGAGGCTTTCTCGAAGGATGACAGTCGGAACGCCAACGTGAATCAGCAGGAGGCCCTCAACGATTTAATTCAAGCACAGCGAGAACTGGCTTGGACGTGCCGCGATGTCGAGAAAAGTTTAATTCAAGAACAAATGGAACGCATCGGCGACGAGCTGAAAGGGATGATCGCTCGACAGCAAGACGTTATCGACGAGACCATTCGAATTGACGCTGCTCACGCACAGCGCATCAAAAGAGAAAATAAGGCGTCCGACAGTTGGCAGCGCAGTGAAACAAAGTCACTGCGGAACCTAGCCGACGTTCAACGTGGACTGAAGGACGAGACTGACCATCTGGCCGAGTCACTAAAGGCCGCTGATGTTTTTGCTTTGGCCTTGCGTGGAGCGTCTCAGTCGATGCAGGTGGTGGCCCAGCGTCTTCAACAGCGATATCCAGACGCTCACACAGTGGCCGTCGAACGAGTGGTGAAGCAGCGATTTATCGATCTAATTGATGCATTAAATCCGGAGAAAGGAGGCAACACTATTGTACCAGGTGCTTCCGAGCAGTCTCAAGGGCCGCAGGCGCATGGATTTTCGAAGTTGGCTCAACTAAAGATGCTCAAGATCCTACAAGAGGATTTGAACCGCCGGACTACCGAATTGGACGAACTTCTTCGATTGAAAATAAATATTTCGGACGAAGAATTTCGCAAAGTCAAACGATTAGCCGATGAACAAAAGCAACTGGCCGATTTAGCCAGAAACATGGCGCCTGTCCTTGTCGATGAGTTCTAAACGAAAGATGGCGAACAGTACAGTGAGGGGAAAGACGAGTGAGGGATAGACTATTGATACGAATTGCGGCGTTCGCTTTGATGGGCAGTAGCATGGTGTGCACTTTCACAGTAACCTTATTGGCGCAGAATGTCGATTCGAAACAGTTAGCACAAGCGGTCGGAGGGGCATGGCGTGACAACTCGGATAACGGTCCGCTTGAACGGGCCATTCAGTCGATGCGTGACGTTCACAAACGCATTGTCGACCACGACGTTGGTGACGAAACGCAGAAGATCCAGCGGAAAATTTTGACCGATCTCGAGACGCTCATTAAATTTGTCAGGCAGCATCAGACGGTGTCCAATTCTTCGCAACAGCAGATGCCACAAAGCTTCTCGACGACAAAACGCGATCCCATTTCTCAGCGAAGCAAAAAACAAACCTCCGGCGATACCGAAACCAATGCAGGCAAGACAAAAACGACGAAGGATTTTTTCAAGCAGACGAGTGAAGGAAGATCGGAAACTGGCGAGGTCAATCGTGCTTGCAAACAAGCGTTAATCGAGGAGATCTGGGGCCATCTTCCTAGGAGGATGCGTCAGAAAATACTAAATATCCTGAACGAACAGCCATTGCGGGAATACGAAGAATTGGTTCACCGGTACTATCAGGCCTTAGCCGAATCAGGCAGAAAATCTCGCTGAGGTCTGTGGTCAAGTCACTTAAATAGATAATGCCATCTAAGACAAGAACAAACGATCTGGCCGAGCCTATACTCGAACGCTTGCCAAAGGTGCTGGCCTCGGCGGGAATTGGGTCGCGGCGACATTGCGAAGAGTACATTTTGTCCGGTCGAGTGACCGTGGATGGCGAGCAGGTTAACAGTCTTGGTTTGCGCGTCGATCAGCGCCGACAAAAGATCTTGCTAGACGGAGAAGCGATCCAATCGGAGCCAAAGCGTTATTATTTGCTCAACAAACCAAAAGGCTACTTGTGCACGAACCATGATCCGTCGGGACGGCCCAGAGTGTTGGATTTGTTTTCAAGGGAACAGACACGCCTATTTACCGTTGGTCGGCTGGACGAGAACAGCCAGGGGCTGTTGCTCGTCACCAATGATGGACAGCTGGCCAATCGACTAGCACATCCGCGTTACCAGATTCCTAGAACCTACCGCATACAGGTCGTCGGCATCCCTACCAAGGACACACTCAATCAACTTCGACGTGGAATGTACTTTGGCGATGGAAATTTTCACGTACAAAGTGTGCGCCTGATTTGCACAAAAGGGAAAGGCGCGTTTCTAAATATCGTATTAACTAAAGGGCGAAATCGAGAAGTTCGCCGGTTGTTGGCTCGAGCGAGTCACAAAGTGATTCATTTAGAGCGAATCGCATTCGGCCCGCTCAAACTCGGCCGGCTACCCATCGGACGCTATCGTGCTCTAAAACCAGCGGAGCTGAAACAATTGCGTACCTTTGATGTTGATCGGCAGGGTTTTCGGTCGGGCGATTCGACCCGTAGAGCGAAACCGAGAGCGAAACCGAGAGGTAAAGTCAAGAAACAGAGAAGTCAACCTTCCCGGCAGCGCAAACATGCGAATATGAAATCGACCGATCAAACAGCGCGAATCACAGGAAAAAAGTCGCGGTAACAATCCGTTACGAAATGGAGACAGTCGGCTGTAATTGTTAGAATCATTGCGGAGCTTCTTCTTCTCTAAAGGTATCCTACTTTCGGAAGACATGGATGGATCAGAGTCAAGTGGCTGCGAGCCTAACCGGATTGGTTCCTTCAGCTGTTCAACAAATCGTGTCAGTAGTCGAACAAGTTAAACTGGCCCGTGATACGTATGTGATGCGGCTGCATTGCCCCGAGGTTGCCGAGCAAATCGTTCCTGGGCAGTTTTTCATGATTCGGATGCTAGGAACATCGGATCCGCTGTTGGGACGAGCGTTCGCCCTTTACGACACCTTCGATGACGAATTGGGACGACCGGCCGGCGTCGCCTTCGGCTACGTTGTCGTCGGAAAACTGACGAAGTCGATGACTCAATGGCAAGCGGGCGACCAGGTGGAAATCTGGGGCCCATTGGGGAACGGGTTTCCTGTGTTGTCCACGGGGCATTTATTGTTAGTCGCCGGTGGAATTGGTCAAACACCGTTTTTGGCGGTCGCTCGCGAGGCACTGGCGTGCCGCACATACGGCAATCCACCTCGAGTTGTCTCAAAACGGCCATCTAAATTGACGCTGTGTTACGGGACGCGTTCGTCCGAATATCTTGCGGGACTCGACCGCTTTCAAATTCAGGGCCTCGACGTGCAAGTTTCGACGGACGACGGCACGCAAGGGCATCATGGGTTTGTGACCGATTTGTTTATGCAATCAGTCAACAGCCACGATCCACCCGATTCGGTATTCTGTTGCGGTCCCGAGCCAATGATGAAAGTCGTCGGGAAAATCGCGGCACGACACAACATTGCCTGCTGGTTGTCTCTGGAATCTCCCATGGCTTGCGGTTTCGGAATATGTTTCAGTTGTGTAGTCCAGGTCAAGCTGGACGACGGTAGTTGGGATTACCGCCGTACGTGCGTCGAGGGTCCCGTCTTTGCCGCGGATCGATTGTTGCTGTGAATCGCTCTTGATGGGTGTCGGAGTGGAAGACCAACAATTAGCACTGCTTAGTGCTACGGTTGAATCGTAGAGAAATCAAATTGAAGTCGAAGTAAAAGGTCTTTCACCGAACACATCGGAATGTCGTCCTGCTCAATAGATTTTGACGAACAGATGAATACTGGGGCTTCGCTTGTCTCGCGGCCTGGAGCTGGCAGGCGGCCGTGGCTACCTTTAACGATCGAGGCATCCAATCCAATGACGTCCATGTAATAACGATATCCTAATACCTTTTGCAGCAGTCGCCGAGCCGTCCGAAGTTTCGGGAGTTTCAATTGCGAATCGAAGAACAACTCAGCCGGGTCGTATCCGGGTTTGCGATGGATGTCCACTGTTCGTGCGTAGTCAGGCGCGACCGTATCGTCGAGCCAAAAGTAATAAGTGAACCAGCAGCCCGGTTCTGCCACAACAACAAGCTCGCCCGATCGATGGTGATCGATGCCATAATCGATCTGGGCGTGGCGGTCCAGCACCATGTCGATGCCATCAGTGTTGCGAAGTAACTCGGTGACCGACTGAACATCACCAGGGTGCCAGACGTACACGTGAGCGACTTGGTGGTCGGCGACGGCGAAGGCCCGCGAGGCTCCACAATCCAGCGTCTCCCAGCCCAATGGCTCGAGCCGGACTTGTAGATAGCCATGCTCACGAAGTACTCGGTTAATATGGACGGGGCGGTCGACGGCCGAAATAGCGTATTCGGATAGCACGACGACTTCTGCGTCCCGCACTTGGGCGGCATCGATCAGTTTTCCCACCTCGGCGTCGACCAGGCAAAGATCGTTGGTCATCCGACAATCGTTTGGTCCCAGCCGTTGCAAGGTGTAGTCTAAGTGCGGAAGATAAATCAATGTCAGTGATGGATTGAATTGGATCATGACGTCGACGCTGGCATCCGCAATCCACTGTGAACTGGTAATGTCGGCGCCGGGGCCCCAAAAACGAAGCAGTGGAAACACACCGTGTCTTTGCTGCAACTGTTTACGTAATTCCGGAGGCTGGCTGTATGAGTCAAAAATCTTTCGTCCGTCAGCCGGATAGCTGGGTCGCGGAGTGACCGACCAATTGACATCGGCGTACATGTTGTACCACCAGAACATCTTGGCGGTTGTATAGTTCGGGTCTCGTCGCTTTCCGGCCTGATAAATTCGTTCGCCGTACACTAGGTGATTCGATTGCCGCCAGAACAAGACATCCGCCAGCTCGCGAAAGTACCAGCCATTGCCGACGATGCCGTGATCACGTGGCATTAGGCCAGTCAACAGCGTCGATTGTGTCGTACACGTGACGGCCGGAAGCACCGTCCCCATGGGACGCGCAAATCCTTCGTCCATTATTCGTTTAATATTGGGAGTGTCTGGCCCGATCAGATCATAAGTCAGGCCGACGACGTTGATGACGACAAGTGGTTTCGGCACCGGCGCACACGACCTCGTATTTCGAAATTGTAGTTGCTGTTTTGACAGGAACGATGGTTCCAATAGAACGCACTCAGCTCACTGCGCTCCAGCCTGTTGCTCTTCACATAACGTATCTGGCGAAGAGAACTCAAAGTGGTTCGCCTGGCTGAAGAATTCCAGAGGATTGTCATACACGATCTTTTGAATCCTCGTTTCGGTATGCCCACGGCGGCGCATTTCCATAATGAAGTCTGGAACAGCCAATGGGTTCGAAGGTCCCCAGTCACCGGCCGAGTTGACCATGATTCGTTCGTCGCCGTATGTCTCGATGATATCGGCTGCTCGACTGGGGGTACATTTCGTGATCGGGTACAACGTCATTGCGCACCAAAAGCCGCTGTCCTTCGCTAGACCGATCGTATGCTCTTCGAGGTGATCGATGAGTACACGTTCCGGTTCGAGGCGATTGTCCTCGAGCAGCATATCGGCGATCATTCGCGTGCCTTTGTATTTGTCCTGCAAGTGAGGAGTATGGATGAGGATCAGCTCATTCGTTTTTGCGGCTAAATCCAGGTGTTCACGAAAGATAGTGCATTCGTTCGGGGTGTTCTTGTTGAGTCCAATTTCTCCGATGCCCAGAACGTTCGGCTTGTCCAGGAAGTCTGGAATGAGCGAGATTACCTCACGTGACAGCGACACATTCTCGGCCTCCTTCGCGTTGATGCACAACCACGTGTAGTGCTGTATTCCCGACCATCTCGCTCGCGTCGGTTCGAATTCGGTCAACTGTCGAAAATAGTCGCGAAAAGCTTCGGCGCTGCTGCGGTCGAAACCAGCCCAAAACGCCGGTTCGCTGATGGCCACACAGCCCATTCGGGCCATGCGCTCGTAATCGTCTGTGATACGGGAAATCATGTGGATGTGAGGGTCGATATAGTACATGCCAGTCCGTCCTCCTTTTGCGGTGAGGAATGTCAGGCCACACTGCAGATGGCATTGGCAAGATGATACGTCGTCACGACTCGCACATGAAAAAATCGGCACGAGCCAAACAACTGGTCAACAATTATATTGATTCCAATTCGGTTCGTAGTCATCGCTGAACACCATCTGGATCCGTTCCACTCGATCGAAACCTCGGCTGTTTAGGATTTCGATGCTTTTGCGGATTTGATACAACCGCGGATCGCCGTCAATTGACTCGGATGTGTTCGCACGCTCAATTCGATCCAGCGAAGCGGCGATTTCGATTAGCTTCGCACGCACTTCGAGAAAACACTGCTCAAAGACCTGCCTGGTCGTTTGCGGTGACGACATCGGTTCTCTCCTTCCCCGGGATGATTCATCGATAAGATTAGACCACCTATTTCAGTGTCCTCAGGTCGTAATTCGAATTCAAGTGGTCATATGGGGCGTAGCAAATATATGACTGCGTTACCACGAGATTGAGCGATTGGGGCGAGACGATCAACATCGAAAGACACGGAGAACCTTCCTGTGTATCTCAATAATCTGAAATATCCGATCCGCTCAGCACAAATTTTCAGACGCTGTTGTCGACGTAAAACCAGACTGCGATTGATACGCTAATCCTGACGATGTGGATCGCGGGTCGGAAAAACGTCGGAGATCCGCTGCACGTTTCCCTTGCGATCCACACACGCCAAAACACTGTGGGCAGTCGCCAGCAGTTCCTCATCCCGAAATAGTTCGTAGTCGTGTTCTATCTTGGCCAAACCTAGTTTTGAAAGCGTCGTGCGTAATCTCAGCAAGTCATCGTAACGGGCTGGCTTGTGATAGTTGCAATTCAGACGCGTCACTACGAAGGACGATCCATGGTCTTCCAATTCTCGATAATTGCCGCCTTGAGCACGAAGTAATTCGGTTCGCCCTATT
>CAUZSN010000106.1:0-9277 GCA_963582345.1 Planctomycetota bacterium | reverse complement strand
ACAATCGGTTCTTTCGGCATAGGATATCCTGTGTGCACTTGAATTCGACCCTCAATCCTTCTGTGGCCATTACGATCTGAAGTCGGGAAAGCCGTCGCTCCGATACCGTTTAACGCCTGAAGAATGCACTGGGATTAGCTACGAGTCGATCAGCTCGGGATAGGACCATGAAAACGAACGATCCGATGGAAAATCAACAGAACTCTGAATTGCAAGAGCAAGTGATGCAACTGCGCGAGCAATTGATGCAAGCCCAGAAATTGAGCTCCGTGGGGGCACTGACCGCGTCGATTACTCACGAATTCAATAACATCCTGACGACGGTGATCAACTACTCGAAAATGGGATTGCGTCACAAAAACGAGGCCACTCGTGAAAAGGCGTTCACCAAGATCCTTAGCGCCGGGCAGCGGGCATCGAAGATCACGACGGGCATGCTTTCGTACGCCCGCAACAAAGGAAATCGGCGTGAGCCGATGAATCTAGTGCACCTGGTTCAGGATGTCTTAGTGCTTGCCGAAAAAGATCTGCAAATGCACCGAGTCAAACTGCAGACGGATTTCTTTGCATATCCCTATGCCGAAGTGAATGCCAGCCAAATTCAACAGGTCGTCTTGAATCTAGTGATTAATGGAAGACAGGCGATGGAAGGCGGCGGCCGCATGTTTCTCAGTGTTCTCGCGAATAAAAAAACCGGCATGGCCGAAATTGCGGTCCGCGATACAGGCAGCGGAATTCCAGCACACAAGCTGGCAAAGATCTTCGATCCGTTCTACTCGACCAAGAAAGCCGATGAGCAAGGGCAGGGGGGGACCGGATTGGGGCTAGCCCTTTGCCGTGAAGTTGTCGAATCCCACAAGGGCCGGATTCGAGTCGAAAGCGTGGTCGGTCAGGGAACAACGTTTACACTTAAATTTCCCATAGTAAGTGCTCCGGCTTCAGTTATGGAAATGGCGGCACCCGCCCACCCTATGAAAGTGGCAGGGTAATACCAACGCCTGTGATTTCGGTCACCTTGCTGCCCGGAAACATAGAATTAACGAACGTCGAATGACAATTTTCTGGTTCAAATGATCTCGGAAAATTGTGCGATAGTGGTCGCTCTTTCCTTTCGTCGCCCGCTTATAGACACAGACCAGATAACGCCAGAATTAGTGCTAGAACCCCCGCGAGCCCCAACACGACCCACCACACGGGTTGGCCACTCCACGGATTGGCACCGTGAACGACGTACTCTCCGCAGACAGGACACCGTTCGGCGTCTTCGTAAATCTCGGCGCTACACTTTGGACATGGAACAACCTCGTTCACGTCATCGTCGTCGTTCGACCATCCGTCGTCAATCAGATCGTCACCCCACTCATGGCTCATTGAATCTTCTCACCACACAAGCGGTTCAGTCATCGCAATGGTATTCCAATCGCTCGTGGGAGGACCTCATAGGTCGAGTTTCCATCGGTAAATTTCTCGCCGATTGTTCGACATTAAACGAACTTCAATACTACTGCAGAACTTTGTCAATCGTCTCACGAAGAACTTTGGCCGAGTTCATCAATCCCATGCGTTCCTTGGGCCACAGGTCTATCTCAATGCGATCCAAAACGCCACAGCGACCGATCACTGTCGGCACCGAAATGCAAATGTCGCGCAATTGATACGCTCCACCCTGTAACGTCGACACCGGCAGAATTCGGCGCTGGTCCAGCGCGATGCTGTGAATAACATGGGCAATCGAAACTCCAACAGCGAACCCAGCCCCCCCCTTCTTCTTTATGACTTCGGCACCGCTGCCGCGTGTTTTCTGTTCAACTTCCTGAATCATGACAGGGGAGTAACCCGGACATTTTTCCAATGGCAGTCCAGCAATTTGTGCCGCGGACCAAATTGGCACCATGCTGTCACCGTGTTCGCCCAAAATTACAGCCATCACTTGTGTTGCCGGCACGTCCAGCTGAACGGCTAACATGCTCCGCAGCCGGGTCGTATCCAGCAAAGTTCCGAGTCCGATCACTTTTTCCGGTGCTAGCCCCAATTCGCGGACCGCCAGATAGGTAAGCACGTCAACCGGATTGGATACGACAAAGACGATTGCGTCTGATTTAGTCCCGTGTTGTTTCACATCAGCCAAAATTGCACGAAACAATTCGACATTCCGATTGATCAAATCAAGCCGGCTTTCGTCGGGCTTACGCCTTAATCCGGCAGTGATTACGATCACGTCACTGTCAGTGACCGCTTCAATGCCGGCCGCAGAAATGTTTTGATCGGCCGTTAACGAAGAACCATGCAACAAGTCTAGAACCTGGCCTTCCGCCAAATCGCTGTTCACGTCTACCAGCGTAATATCGCGGACAATACCACCTGCCTGCAACGAACTGGCCGCACACGATCCGACCAGTCCACCGCCACCAATGATGCTGACTTTCATTAATTGCTTCCTGTTTAACCTTTATATTCTATAGAGGTACTGACCAATGGCTCATCTCTTGTGATCGGTCACTCGTCAATCAAGACACACTCAATTTCCCATCTCATCCATGACCCGGTCAGCAATCGTCTTGACCAGCTCCTCGATGTGGTCGTTTACCTCACCGTTCGTTCTCGGATCAAGTTTCGACGAATTTTTTAAAAAACTGGCGTACTCAGGTGCAGGGTCAAATGCGCATTGCTGAGGCAATTGCTCCTTGTAGCCGTCGCGGAATGCGCTGTTGCCACACAGATCACTGTCTTCAACATGAAACCGTGGATCGTCAAAACCAAGCCGTTGCTTCAAATCCAAAAGTTCACGACTCTCTCGCTCATTGAAATAGTTGATTCCGCCGAGTTGTTTGGCCAGCAACAGGATTCGGCAGTATGCGTCCAGAATTTCTGATTTCCAAAACGCGTCTTCCAACTCTTTGCCGAAGCTAACGGTACCGTGGTTCGTTAAAATTATTGTGTTCGTTGACTTCAGAAATGGCAGAACGGTGTCCGCAAATTTTTGTGTCCCTGGAGTTTCATAAGGAGCCAGCGGCACTTCGCCCATAAACACTTCGACTTCCGGAAGCACGCATTGAGGGATCGGTTCACGGGCTACAGCAAATGCAGTCGCATGGGGCGGATGGCAATGGACGACTGCCTTTACGTCCGGACGGGCCTTCATGATCGCCAAATGTAATAGGATCTCGCTCGTCCGCTTGCGCCGTCCAGAAATTTGGTGGCCTTCCAAGTCAACCGCGCACAGGTCTTCCGGCTTCATGAAGCCTTTACAAATCATTGTGGGTGTGCACAACACTTCATTTTCACCGACACGGATTGAAATATTTCCATCGTTTGCCGCAACAAAACCACGATTATAGACTCGCCGACCGATTTCGCAGATTTGTTCCTTTAACTGACGGTCGTGAATTCCGCTGTTCCAACGGTTGATCATTCTTGAGTACCCCTTTGTCGCTGAGCTAGACCTGAACCGAGTCCAAAATTGCTGCATTATACGCGTCAATCGGCTTCACCTCGGGATGAAATGGAGCGACTGCTTCGACACCCTCGCTTATCGCGATGATCGAGCTTTCATTGGCCGCCATTTCGTCATACACCACGAGCGGCTCTCCTCGATCCGCGTAATCTCCCTGCAATCCGTTCCGCGTCAGCGGGACGGCAATTAACCACGTCGCCCCATAAAGGCTGACAGGACACTTCGAAAGAGTCACTTTGCCAATGACTTCGGCAATCCGCATGAATTGACCTAGTTGAAAACTGCTTTAGATTCCCGGCTTCTTCAAGAAGCCCCACACCTACGAATGCTCTTCACCGCAATCCGACGGAACCTTTGCGGGCCCATCTTTCATGAAGCTCCTCAACATATTTCGCAAAGCGAAGTAACCTTTCCCTGCCGGCTTAATGGCTAACAGGTTGGCATCCATGGTCCGTTTCACATATTGAACCGAGGCCACATCTTCTACGACGGCCGCTCGGACGGATTTGTTCCGATTTGAACGACAAGCGATGCTCTCCGCCTGCTCAGAAAAAACGACAACACCGTCAGCATCGGCCCGACACAAAGTGCTGACTGCCATCTCGACGGCCTCCGTCAATTGACCAACGATTTCTCGTCTCCATTTCGTTCCATCTGACCGTTCAATTTCGTCCAGCGCTGTCGTCGTATCGGATGTCGATTGGATTGTGATCGCCAGATAACAGCTCGCACCGAACTTCGAAGCTTCCCTCGCCGGTTTCCGGCACCATTGGATCTTCTGAGAAACCAGATGGTCGCGAGCTGATGGAGTCAGAATAGAATTCGCCTCAAGACTAATTCGCATCTCACCATTTAGTTGCGTCTGCAATAATTCTGCAGTGACGATTTTCTCAGAAAAATGTAATTCTTTTTGGATCCCGTCGGAAGGACTCTCGTATCGGTCGACGCGTTGGTTGTCGGTATCGGTGTGCATTGATGCCGAATCCGTCGCGAGTTGCCCCATGACTTCACCGACAATTCGTTCGACTACGTCCTCATCGACACCCATTGGTAGGCCTGTTCGATAGCTAACAATGACGTTTTAAACTGCTGTTCACGGTTCGTCCGCCAAGCCGATGATGGCCCAGCGGACTGGAGAATTATCCGACCCCATCATTTCGCGAACGGACTTGCCGTCGCTGGTCAACATGACCCGATCGCCAAGACTGCTCCCTAATCGATCAACGGCCAGAATGGGATCTCCGTCCGTACTACCTTGAGCGTCCAACGGCTGCACGATCGGCAGTCGCCAACCATGCAAAGTGGTGTGCTTCACGGTAGCCGTCGCGTGACCAATTACTAATCCTAGATGCATAATCGTCGTCTCTGAAGTGCTCAAAATTCGGTTCCGGCCGTTCCCAAATGAAATTAGTATCTGCAATTATTGGACTCTCGACTGTTGGTCCTCGCCCCTTACCCCTCAAATAATTCGCAAGTCGTCGATCATTGCGCAACGTCGCTGACGGGTGAATGTCAACGGATTCGTCACGCCTTCGCCTGTCGGAGTAGCGATGCTGTACGACAAGTACCCCTCACCACCTAGGCCCAGGCCTGCCATGCAAGCTCCGTTTTTGACAAACAACGTTGTATCCATGGTCCGGCCCATCAAAGTCATCGTACGCACATTGCGGGAATGGATGATACTGGTGTGACGGTAGTTGTGCTCAAACTCTTTCGCTAACTCGATCCCCTGCATAGCATCACGTACACGGACAAAGGGCAAGAACGGCATCATTTGTTCCTCCGGCACGAATGGATTTGACGTGTCGGTTTCTCCGTAAAGGATTTGAGTTTCGGCCGGTACGCCCACGTCAATCAATTCGCCCAATACAACCGCATCCTTGCCAATCAGTTCCCGTCTCAGGATCACATGTCCGTCCGACGTTTCCGGCGGACTGAAGGCCAATGCGGTCAATTTATCGACTTCCTGCAGATTGAGCTGATACCCGCCGTGTCGCTGCACTGCGTCCAATAACTGATCGAAGATGCTATCGACGGCGAAAACCTCTTTTTCGCCAATGCACAGTAGGTTGTTGTCGTAGGCGGCTCCATTGACGATCGACTGGGCTGCATTTTCGATGTCGGCTGTTTCGTCGACAACAACGGGCGGGTTACCCGGACCGGCAACGATCGCTCGTTTATGACTGGCCAGCGCCGCACGAGCTACTCCGGGACCGCCTGTCACGCAGAGCAACCGAATGCCGTGATGTTCGAAGATTTCCCCGGCTGATTCGAGCGTCGGCTCTTCAATGATGGTGACCAAGTTCTGCAGACCGATCGTTTCATAGATGGCCCGATTGAACCGCCTGACGCCTTCGCAGGCAACCCGGGCGCCAGATGGGTGAGGATTGACGACTAATGTATTCCCGCTTGCAACCATGTTCACCACATTGCCAGCCAGCGTCGGCAGCGAGTGCGTGACTGGTGTAATGGTGCCAATCACGCCAAAGGGAGCGTATTCGATGACCGTCAGGCCATGGTCACCGCTGACCGAATCACATTTCAAAAACTCGATGCCCGGCACTAATTTAATAATTTTCAGTTTTTCGATCTTGTGATCCAGTCGACCGATCTTCGTTTCTTCCAATTCCAACCGGCCCAATTCCTCGGCCTGGTCGTCGCAAATGTACCGCACACATTGGATGGCTTTTGCACGATCATCGAGGGAAGCTCGCTTCAGCTTCTCAAACGCGTCCGTCGCTGCTGCAACGGCGTCGTCAACACTTTGGAAAACGCCCCAGTCACCGTTCCGGGAAACAGGTGAGGTGGAACCGTTCTCCCGATGCCTCAATTGAACCAATACTTCCTTCACAACAGTGCGAATCGCTTCTTCAGTCACTTGCGTCATTGATGCCACTCTGGTTCCTCTGTACTGAATTGTCGACTAAATCATCGTGATTCGTCGTTCGTTTTTCTTATCTGTTTCTGATCAACCCGCTTCCCGCACACTCGCATCCTGGTTGGCACTATAAATCGACTTAGAGCCGACATGCACTTGATCGACGATTCCGATAATGGCCGCGTCGACCGGCAACTGTTTCGTCTGGGGCGTGAATCGCGCACTTGAACCCTGAACGCAAAACACCACTTCCCCTTCACCGGCACCGACCGTGTCGACGACGACAAACATACGTCCTGTCGGCTTTAACTTGCTTTTGTCTTTCTCATCGACGCGCAACGGCTCCACAATCATCAACTTCTGTCCAACCATCGACTCGACCTTCTGTGTAGAAATGATGCTTCCTGTGACACGTCCTACGAACATCGGTACTTGGTCCTTATTCTCAGTGCCTTACGGGCAGTCCTCAATTAATTCGGCGGTCTGATGTGCCACGACCAGCTCTTCGTTCGTCGACACGACCCAAATTTCGACACGGCTATCGGTGTGAGAAATTCGAGTCTCGCCGTAGACGGCTTGATTCAATTCGGAGTCTAGTCGGATTCCCGCCCAATCCATGTTACGGCAAACGGCTTCGCGGACTTGCTGGCTATTCTCGCCGATCCCACCTGTGAATACGATCACATCGGCGCCGCCCAGAATTGTTAGATAACCACCCAGGTAGTGCCGGATCGACGCAACAAATACGTCCAAGGCTAGTTTCGCTCGCTTGTGTCCTTCGCCGGCCGCCTGTTCCAAATCACGAACATCGCCGCTCAAGCCACTCAAGCCCAGTAGTCCGCTACGGCTCGCCAAATCGTCCAACAATTGGTCAAGACTTTTTCCGGTCGCTCGCATCAAGACCGGCAGAGCAAACGGGTCGAAACTACCGACTCGATTATTTTGTGGCAGCCCGGATTGGGGGCTCATTCCTAGGCTATTTGCCAGCGACTTTCCGTCACGCATTGCGCACAGCGAACTACTTCCGCCCAAGTGACACGAAATTGTTCGCAAATCGCCACGTTCCAGAATCTTGCCAATCCTCTCACCAATGTACCGGTGGCTAGCTCCGTGAAACCCCCATCGCTGAACTCCGTGTTCTTCCTGCCACTCAAACGGAATTGCATACGCCCGATTCTCAGCCGGGATCGTTTCGTGGAAACCAGTCTCTACTGCGGCGACCAACGGGACCTCCGGATAAGCCTTGTGCAGTTGCCGCATCGCTTTCACATAAGGCGGATTGTGGGCTGGGGCCACGTCGGCCAGCTGCTCTAACATCTGGAGCAATTGGTCGTCCACTCGCCGAACACCGCTCAGCTCGCCGGCAAACACTGCTTTAAAGCCAATCGCCGCAACGTCGGACACTGACTTCAGGCAACCCCAGTCCGCGTTCGCCAGTTGCTCAAAACAAGTCCGCACGGCAGCCGCGTGATCGGGAACGTGCTGAATCATTTCTTCGAATCGCGATGCAATCTTGACGTAACAATGACTCTCCGGCTGTCCGATTCGGTCGATACCGCCGCAGGCCAGTTGCTTGTCCTGCGAAAGATCAAACAATCGGTACTTAAAACTGGTTGAGCCAAGGTTCGCGACGAGAACTTTCATAGCGATCCGCCCGCATCCTTTTCAGATCCAATTTTCCGTCTCTCAACGCCCCAACGAAATCCGGCCCTCGCACACTGACTCGTCATCCCACCTTCAGGCGGAAAATCGCTTCGCTGCGATCGCAATACGCCCTAACAAACGGTATGACAAATTCATTGCACCAACGCGTCAAATAAACACGTCGAGCAACGTCTTATCGGGACGCGGAATTAGGTGGGTGCTAACCAGTTCTCCAATCTGCGACGCAGCCGATGCTCCGGCATCAATGGCAGCTCGCACTGACCCGACGTCTCCCCGAATAATCGTCGTCACATAAGCGCCACCAATTTGGACCTGTTTCACCAGACTGACATTGGCCGCTTTCAACATGGCGTCCGAGGCTTCAATCTGTGCCACTAGGCCTTTGGTTTCCACTAATCCGATTGCATCGCCCATAGGTTTACCATTCTTGTCTTAAGTTGAATTGGCTTGATGGCAAGTAGGCTGTGCCCACACTAATCGTGAACAAGCAGTCCACACTCGCGTCTGTACGATTCGTTACTTCGATGCTTTCTGGGGCACCGGCAAGATACTGCTCAACTCTTCGTGCGGCCGCGGAATGCATTGCACGCTGACGACTTCGCCAATCTTACTGGCCGCGCTGGCTCCTGCATCGATGGCCGCTTTCACCGCAGCCACATCGCCAACGACGAATGCCGTCACCAAACCGCTGCCGACTTTGTCCCAACCGACCATTTCTACGTTTGCCGCCTTCAGCATCGCATCGGCAGATTCGATCAAGCTTACGAGACCTCGTGTCTCGATCATTCCCAACGCTGACATCGCTTTCGCCATAAGTTATCTCTCCCAAATGTTGTAGATCAAAAAGCGACTCTCCTGACTATCGCAACACTCTTCTTCACACCGTAGGGTGTGTGAAAATCACCGCTCTTGTCATGGTGCACTTCACGCACTCTACGCCCAAGATCATCCCCGACATGCACATGCTTGCGACTTCAACAGATCCACCGATATTGCGTTCTCCAAATTGATCGCGTTTCCCTCGTCCGTATCGAGATGGGCTTCTAACTTCACCGCGTCGCTGGCCCGGACGATGACGTTTTCCAAAATTGACGTACATCCTTCTGACTTGACCCGCAAATGCATACTGTCACCATTCGAAACGCCGTAGTATTCCAAATCGGCCGGTCCCATGTGCACGTGCCTCATCGCCCTGATGACACCGGCCTGTAATTCCACAACACCCGTCGGTCCCACTAGAATGCAACCTGGCGTCTCACGGTGGTCGCCGCTGATGCGGA
>CAUZSN010000105.1:0-9362 GCA_963582345.1 Planctomycetota bacterium | reverse complement strand
CAGCCAATCTCCGGAACCAGCAGGTAAGGTCTCTTCACCAATCACCATTTCCATTGCGATTGTCATGTCGGCTCCTTTTCTTATGTCACTTCACGACCTGCGTGTAAGCCGTTTTACCATCAATATTTCGATCGTTGATCGCATCAAAATTTCTCGTCGCAACCCCATGCAGTCGAAAGGCTGGATTGGACGCGCAGTCGTGCACGATATCGCTCGCAAACACCAGACGCAAGCCTTTCAATCAACGCGATAGAACAGATTTGATTGAGCAGTCTGATCGGCACATGTAATATTCGCAGGATGGTCGAGGTTGAAGAGCATGGACCTTCCCACCTCGGATAGGCATTGGCCTTTCATTGCTTGAACCCCACGTTTTGGCCGAATCGTGTGCTCCAAAAAGAGTCTCTGCCAAACGGAAATTTTTCCGCGAAAACGAGGTTGATCTCGCCAAACCGATCGGACCGCATAGCGCAGCCGTTCGACAATTTGGGCGACGCAAACAAACGACGCCTTTGGCAAGTCACAATCGTCAAAGAGGTAAGTGCCACCCTTAACAAAATTTCGACGATAAATCGGACACCGTTGTAAACCATCTGCGATTATTCATTGTGTCAGCAGATTACGGCTGTAATCCATCGGATTCAGTTCAACGCACGTTCAGAAGAACGCATTGATCATCACGATGACGAAAATGATCGCTCCGATCATCAACTTCCCCACTGTTCCAAATAGTCGTCCTAACAGGGCCCCAGCGCTGGTGGATAGACTTTCATCTGCCGTTTTCCCCTTCCAAAGTTCTCCCAGATAGGCTCCGCCGAACGCGCCGAGCGCCCCACCGCCTATCGCGGAGATCAGAGGCCCAATGACGGGTATTGGTACACCGATGACTGCGCCGGCCAGACTTCCAGCGATGGCACCAACAATAGCAAGCGCCATCGCTCTCCGGCTCGCCCCCTGCTTGGCCGCGCCTGCCGCCCCCGCAGCAAACTCAACGACCTCACCGATCACAGCTAATACGACCACGACTGTCACGACCGTCCAATGTATACCACGACCGTCTTCCCACGGTAACGCGAAGGCAAACAAGGCTGTCAGCCCAACAATGATCCAGTTCCCAGGCAAAGTGAACACCGTCATCACCAGTGCAGCCGCGTTCGCAAGCACCAGCAAAGTCGCCCATACGTAATACAACCATTCAACAGTCATTGGGTTTCAATTGCCCCTTGATTAGACAATTGTCGAAATTTTCCGCATGCTACGTGCGTCGCAAAGACGCTGCAAGAGAAGGCTTGATTATAGAAGCAAGAAACATCATCTTCTCATTGCGATTATGTCGGGCGTGGGACTGATTGGAGAATCGATTCTCAAATTGCGAGGAAAGACAACAAGCCGGAACACTAAACACCGAAGTTGTGAAAGGAATGCCATGGCCGAAACCGAATTCACCATCCGACGGAAAGTCTTTACACTGCTTGGCGCAAAATTCCACATCTACAATGCTAATGGAGGTTTGCTTGGCTTTTGCAACCAAAAAGCTTTCAAATTAAAAGAAGACATTCGAATCTACACGGACGAGTCGATGTCGGAAGAACGTTTGAAGATCGCGGCACGCCAAGTTCTGGACATCAGTGCAGCTTATGACGTCGTCGACAGCGCCAACGACACGAAAGTGGGTGCCCTACAGCGCAAGGGGTTGAAGTCATTCTTGCGCGATGAATGGGGCGTGTTGGACGAAGATGATTCACAAGTCGGAACCATCAAAGAAGATAGCACGGGATTAGCGATGCTGCGACGATTTGCCAACTTGGGCGCATGGATTCCTCAAAAATTTCACCTGCGACACGAAAATGGTGACGAATTGGCTCAGTTCCGGACCCACTTTAATCCGTTTATTCACCGCATGACAGTCACGGTTTATCCTGACTGCCCACTGAATCCGTTGCTAGTACTAGCGGCCGGCGTTCTATTGATTGCCATCGAGGGCCGCCAAAATTGAGTGTTTGCTTTGGCAAACTCGATTCGATCATAGTCATGACCAGACATCTATTCCCTCGCTCAATCGTTGGTTCATCCAATTAAGAATTGTTTCGGCCGTTCGTCGCCAGTCAGGTTCGTTCAGCAATTCGTGTAAATGCTCGTCAAACATTTCGTATCGCTTGTCGGGGCTGCGGACTTTTTGAAACCAAGGCAGCACAGCCAGCGGATCAACGATGCGGTCCGATCCGGCTTGCAAGGCCAGCAATGGAGTTTGAACTCTTTCTGCTTCACTCCAGGCCGTTCCTAATGCCGACCTCATTTGGAAGAACCAACCGGCGGTGACGCTTGTCTGCATCAATGTATCGGCGGCACGCCGCTTGAGTGTATCCTGGCTGCGAGTCGTATCGGCCGGGTCAATACGGCTGCGGAAGCGGACTTTGGGCGCAACGATCGACATCAACTTCCCGAAAACCAACGTCAGTGGATCAACGAACACTTTGCTCGCCAGCAACGGTGACGCTAGAATCAGCAACGCGATTTTGTCGACGCGTGTTTGCGCATAACGGATTGAAACCAGAGCACCGAAACTGTGACCAAACAACACAGTTCGCTCGGCAACCAAGTCAAATTGTTTCCACACGCAGTCCAAGTCTTCGAGATATCGACAAAATTTGTCTACGTGAGTACGTACACCGCCGGATCGTCCGTGTCCACGCAAATCAGCAACGACGACATCCCAACCGCCTTCAGTGAACAGTCGGGCAACATGATCGTAACGCCCGCCATGTTCCATGATGCCGTGCACCAACACGACCATTCGCGACGATTCAGATCGAGTTCTTGAAACCCGATATAGGCGAACGAAAATCTTTGTTAAATCGTCGGCCGTAACTTCGATCTCGGAGTAATACATCGTTCTAGGCGATCCCTAACACATTGCCGGAAACCTTATAATATGACACCAAAGAAGCTGCGAGAGTATCCCTAACTAAGGCTTGATTCTAGGCATCACTCTAGTCCGGTCAATATCTGCAAAAGCCGATCATTCACACCCATAGCCGCGGTGCTTGAAATTGTTGCCTGACCTGACCGAAATACCCTAAGTACTGATTCAGACGCATGATGCGTCTGACACGCGTCCGGATGCAGTTGCCAATCGGCTGTGAACTGTTAAGCTTTATGGAAAAGGGGGACGTACGGAACTATCGCGGGCTACCCTGTGTCTAAGGGATCGCGGCAATCGGAAGTAAGGACATTACGCCATTCTTTCGCCGCATAACGTAAGCCAAATTCGGTTCTTACACCAAGGGAAGAACCCTATGAGTTCGAATGTTCTAAGTGAGCGTCCGTCGGTTGGCCGTCACGTCATGACCAATGAATCTGCCGACAACCATTCGCCCGGGTGGACTCATTCATGGCAAGTTCCCGCATGGGCACTCAGCCTGGGTGTTCACTTATTGATCTTGGGATTACTCTCGTGCATCCCAGTTTTCTCCGGATTCATGGAGCCGGAACTTTTGATCACTAGTGAATACGAAGAAGTAGATGCAAGGGAATACACGTTTGATGCCATTGATGTCGACCGGCTAGGAAATCACGGCGCAACAAACACGTTAAGCCCTTCTCAGGCGGTCGCGACCACAGTCGGCCTCGACCCGCAACAGGAAATGCAACAGCAATTGGACGAAGAAATTCTGACGGTTGAGAAACCTTCCACTGGCGACATCGCCGAGCCGAGCGAGGCGGAATTTGCCGACAGCCTTGATGTTTCCGGGACAACGGAAGCCCCGGGCGGCGTTGAAGGCTCGATGGATCGCCTGACTTTCGAAATCGCCGCCTCGCTGAAAGAACGCAAGACATTGGTGGTTTGGCTCTTCGACGAGTCACGCTCGCTATCTGATCGGCGCAACACTATCGCCGACCGATTCGAAAACGTTTACAGCCAACTGGGCATGCTAGACGTCGCCGACGAAAAAGCATTGAAGACGGCAGTCGTTGGATTTGGGTTGAAAACGAACTTTTATACCAACGAACCAGTCGATGACGCCAGCAAGGTCGTGGGCCTGGTTCGCAATATCAAGGAAGATCCGCGCGGCACGGAAAACGTCTTCACGGCGGTTGAACAGATTGTGAGGAAATGGAAGGTTTATCGTACCAAAATGCGCCGCAATATCATGATCATTATTGTCACGGACGAACGTGGCGACGACGTGAAAAAATTAGAAGAGGTGATCGTCGCAACGGCCCGTTACGGCATTCGCGTATATTGCGTCGGCAATGCCGCCGTCTTCGGACGCGAAAAAGGTTACGTGCGGTGGAAGTACCCGGACGGTTATATCGAAGACATAGCGGTTGACCAGGGACCTGAAACATTTTATCCGCAACGGCTGCAATTGCCTTTCTGGGGACGAACCGACTTTGGCCGCAGGCAATTATCGGCTAGCTACGGTCCCTATGCGTTGACTCGCCTCTGTACGGAAACCAAAGGCATGTATCTACTCGCTGATCAAGGTCGCGGTTGGGCGTTCGATCAGACCATTATGCGGAGCTATCGTCCTGACTATCGCCCGATACGAGATCTCGAGAAAGATATGAAGAGCAACTTGGCAAAGCGGTCGCTGGTGGAATCCGCCATGTTGACTTTCCAAGAACCATCTCCCAGATTGGCCTTAAGCTTCCTAGCCGAAAACGACACCGTCTTGAGACAAAGGATCACAAACGCGCAGCAGCCCGCTGCAAAATTCGATTATGCACTGCAGCAAATCGGCAACATTCTTACGCTCGGCGAGAAAGGTCGCGTGAACCTCGATACGCCCCGGTGGCGCGCCAGCTATGATTTAGCCATAGGCCGAGTTTTGGCGATGCGTGTCCGAGTCCACGGCTACAACGTTGTTTTGGCTCAAATGAAGTCGTCGCCGAAGTCCTTCACTAAAAAGGGAAATAACAACTGGTCGTTGATTTCATCGAGTGACATTACGGCTAGTGCCGCAGTCAGGAAAATGGCAAAGAAAGCCACGAAATACTTGACGCAAGTCGTCGACGACCATCCGGACACTCCATGGGCCTTGCTCGCAAATCGCGAGTTGGGCACCCCGCTGGGATGGAAATGGAAAGAAAGTCGGGTGATCGTTATGGCCGACGCTGGAAACGACGCAAACACCAATCCGCGAGTGTTGTTTGCTGACGAATCGAAAAGAAACACCGCGGGCAGACGGAAGCCAGTGAAGAAGCGCAAGCGGCCGTCACTCTGATCCCACTCATTCTGAAATCGCAATAGATAAAGCGCTCGCAAGCCATCGATGGCAAGTTTTTTCAACTCAGTGTCTTTGCGAGCCACATGTACTAATCGGATCGAACCATGACGGAATTCAGCAAACATCAAAAACAAATCATTAAACGGTACTACGAGAACCGCAAGGAGATTGACGAGCAGCGGTTGGGTGAATTTGTTACCAGCCTATTTCTGTCCGAAGGCAAAAAACGTAAAAAACTTTGGGAAAGCGCCGTGGAAACAATGCGGCGATTGAACATACCTGAAAGCCGCATCAAACATGTGGTCAGCACAGATGACCCGGCGATCCTGGCGGAGATCGTCACCGACATTCAAAGAGGTGCAATCAAACGCTAATCGGCAAGACAAACACATCGTCATCTCAAGGTTCGGGAAGATCTCGAAGATTCCGTAAAATTGTCGAGGGATTGAATATCCGCACTGAGCGTGTGCAACAACTGCGGGGCAGTTCGCTGAATCGATTGCGTTGACATAATCGTCCAGGATTGCGACGACAAACGGACCACGACAAGTTTCCGCTCGCCTTGACAATTCTCCGAGTGATGTTTATTTTTGATCGATCAAAAATTTCGTTACGACTAATGATAATTTCTAAGTATTTGTTGCCTTCGAAAATCAAGAAAAGGTCTAAGATTGATGCGTAAACAAGTATCTTTATACACATGTCGCATAGTTTGCTTAGTTGCGTCGCTGACCTGTGGTTGTGATTCACCAGGAGTTGGATCGACCGTCCCGGAAAGCGATGCGATCACGCCTGTCGACCAAACTCTTCGATATCCGTACAAGATCATCACGACCTGTGGAATGGTCACGGACATCGTCAGAACAGTTGTAGGCAAGAAGGGAGATGTAGAGGGGCTGATAGGCGAAACTGTGGACCCTCACATGTACAAGCCGCTCCGCAGCGACAGCAGGAAACTGTTTAATGCCGACGTCGTGTTCTATTCGGGTTTGATGTTGGAAGGCCGCATGAGTGACCTGTTTACCCAGATTGGTCGTAAGGGCAAGCCGGTCTATGCAGTGACCGAGAAGATTGACGAGTCGTACTTGCGTGAACCGCTCGAATTCCAAGGGCATTGGGATCCGCACGTTTGGATGGATGTTATGGCCTGGAGCCAATGTGTCGCGTTTATCGCAACTGCTTTGTCAGAATTCGACCCAATCAATGCCAGTGTCTACAAGAAAAATGCTAACGCCTATCAAATCAAATTGAAGAGGCTGGACGGCTATGCTCGCCAAGTCATCTCCACGATTCCCGCCCAGCAGCGTTGGCTGATCACCGCTCACGATGCTTTCGGCTATTTTTCCCGAGCTTACAACATCCAAGTCAAATCGGTGCAGGGGATCACCACCGAGTCGGAGCCCGGTGTTGCGGACATCACCGATCTTGTCGATTTCATCGTCAAGAAAAAGATCGGTGCCATATTCGTTGAATCCAGCGTTAATCCGAAGAACATCCGGACCATTCTTGAAGGCTGTCGGGCAAAACGCTGGACGGTCATAATTGGTGGTCGGTTATTTTCCGATGCCATGGGTAAATCCGGCACGTATGAAGGAACATACATCGGTATGATCGACCACAACGCCACGATCATCACTCGGGCTTTGGGCGGCGAGGCTCCCCAAAAAGGGTTGAACGACAAGCTGAGTGAGGATTTTTCTGAATAAGCTGTCCCTGACACGATTGCAGCGTCAAAGTTTCCATTCGTGATCACCACGCGTTCACAATATTCACAGTTACCTCGTATTTGCAAGAACCGAAAAGATGAGCACTATGGTTCCAACGCCATCACAGTCATTAACCAATCGAACAGTTGTTCCGGAACCACAATCCACGCCCGAGCATAGGAAAATAGACGAACAAGGCGAGCATCCCAGCTCATCCCCGTTGGCGATCCACGACATGACAGTTGCCTACCACCGCAAGCCCGTCCTATGGGACATTGATTACGACGCTCCGCCGGGAAAACTAATCGCCATTATCGGGCCCAATGGTTCCGGGAAGACGACGCTGATTAAAGCCGTTTTGGATTTAGTGCCTCGGGCATCGGGGAGAGTTCGGTTTTTTGGCCAGTCGTACCGCAAACATCGCAGCCGTGTCGGATACGTGCCACAACGCGGGAGCGTCGATTGGGATTTTCCAGTCAGTGCTTTGGACGTCGTTGCCATGGGATTGTACCGTAAGATCGGTTGGTGCAAGCCAATTGCCAGCAAGTACCGGCGGGCCGCCATGGAGTCGCTAGATCGCGTTGGAATGGCTAGTTTTTCCAAGCGGCAGATTAGCCAACTATCAGGCGGACAGCAGCAGCGCGTGTTCTTAGCCCGGGCTTTAGCTCAGGATGCCGACCTATACCTGATGGACGAACCGTTCGCTGGCGTCGATGCGGCGACAGAACGAGCCATCGTGGCGATCTTGCACGAGCTGCGTACTGAAGGCAAAACCGCCCTCGTCGTTCACCATGATTTGCAAACTGTCAACGAGTACTTTGATCACGTCGTGTTGTTGAATATGCGATTGGTCGCCACCGGTCCGACGGCCGAGGTCTTCACTAAAGAGAATCTCCGCAGTACCTACGGCGGTAAACTGGCACTATTGGATCGAGTGGGCGATCAAATGCGGTTGACCGGAGGAGACAAGTGACCGGTCAGACAATGAGTCCCGATGTGTCGTGCTTTACGAGCCAGGCTACTACGAACAAGCGGACTATTTCTCCGATGACTTTCGTGCTCGGCATCTGTCTGCTCGCAACTTACACAATCGAATCGGCACTGGCTGAGCCACTCAGCCGTAATCTCAGTACACATCGAGATTCCCACCGCGCAAGTTGCCCAAAGAAACGAACTGTGTCTCTGGTCGACAACCGATTCACATGGCCCACATGGAACAAATTCTTTCGTGTTGTCACGTTGCGTGATTACAACACCAAAGTCGTGACATTGGGCACACTGTTGCTCGGCATCTGCGCCGGCACTGTAGGAGTATTTATGCTGTTGCGCAAGCGATCGCTGGTCGGTGATGTAGTGGGCCACGCCTCGTTACCGGGCATTGCAATCGCATTCATCGTTATGGAAACTATCCGTCCCAATAGCGGACGCTCGCTGCCCGGATTGCTGAGTGGGGCATTAGCAACTGGAATCATTGGCGTGCTGTGTACGATGGCGATCCATCGTTACACACGACTCAAAGACGATGCGGCGATGGCCATTGTACTGAGTGTCTTCTTCGGTTTGGGAATCACTCTGTTTACAATTGTGCAGAAACTTCCAACTGGTGGACAGGCTGGTCTAAGAGATTTCATCTACGGCAACGCCGCGTCGATCGGAAAAACCGACGTTCAGTTAATCGCCATAGCCACGGCAATCGTTTTAGCCATATGCTGCTCATTGTTCAAAGAGTTTTCGCTGCTTTGTTTTGACGAAGACTATGCCGCCACACAAGGTTGGCCCGTGTTAAGATTGGATCTCATGTTGATGGGCGTTGTCGTAGCAGTTTCGGTGATTGGATTGCAAAGTGTTGGACTGCTATTGATCGTTGCCATGTTGATCATCCCCGCTACATCCGCTCGATTTTGGACCGACCGGTTGGGACGAATGACTTTGATCTCAGCCACTTTAGGTGGACTGACGGCGTTTGTGGGTATCATGGTGAGCGCTTTGTTCCCGCGGCTGGCGGCTGGAGCGGTCATCGTTCTAGTTGGTTCAGTATTTTTCCTGATCAGCATGACGCTGGGGATTCGTCATGGAGTCATCCGCCGCGTGCTAATTCATCATCGACTAAGACGCCGCGTTGGCCGGCACGACTTACTGCGAACGTTTTATGAATGTCTGGAGCCGCTGCCTAAGGATTCCGACGCCCCCATTACGTCACAAAGCACTCAACAGTCAGTCGAATTCGGTCGATTGTTGACCATGCGCTCGTGGACGACTGATCGCTTGGAACGCCTGCTCAAATCGGCCGTCAAAGACGGCCTAATGCGTCGCGATTCTGTCAAATATCGCCTAACGGAAACCGGCAATTCGGAAGCACAGCGAGTTGTGCGTAACCATAGATTATGGGAGATATTCTTGATCACTTACGCCGACATCGCGCCGA
>CAUZSN010000104.1:0-9461 GCA_963582345.1 Planctomycetota bacterium | reverse complement strand
GAACTGCTACAAGCGACTTCAAATTGGCCAAGGCCTGTATTCCAGCCGATCCGGTTTCACCTGGACTCCCGCGTTTATCAGCTATGGAGATAATAACCGGACCCAGATGATCCGCATTGCCGGACCCGGAAACTGCGAAGACCGTACTGTCTCTGCCGCCTGCAATCCTTACCTTGCCCTAGCAGCATACGTTGCGTGCGGCATCGACGGCATCCGGAACAGAATCGATCCCGGCGAACCGAACCTGGGTAATTTGTATGAAAGGCCATTGGAAGAAATCTGCGAACAAGGCATCGGTATCCTGCCCCAGTCGTTGTGGGAAGCGATCAACGAACTCCGTGATGACGAGGTGGTCAAAGGAGCGTTAGGTGTGATCGCCGATGAATTCATTGAATTGAAACTGAGAGAATGGAAGACGTACGATCAACAGGTCACCTCTTGGGAAGTAAACGAATACTTAACGTTTTTCTAAGTTCAGCACTCAGGATTGGACTATCCTGTACGTGCACTACGGAGAGGTAAATTTGAGAGGAGTTGAACCTTCGCATGTCATTTCAAATTAATTGTCCAATTTGCGGACTCCGACCCGTGTGGGAATTTCACTACGGTGGTCCACTCCGAAAGCGACCTGGTCCATCCGACGACGCAAGAGCCTGGACCACATATATTTACGATAAGCCAAATATCCGCGGTGTTCAAACCGAATGTTGGTTTCACCGTTCGGCGTGCAAATTGTGGTTCATTGCGGAGCGTGACACCCAAGTCAATCAAGTTTTGACAACCCGGTCGTTCGGGCCGCAGGAGGAAGCCAATGTCTGATGGCTTTCAGCCTTGCCAGTTCACCTTCGATGGCGTGTCGGTTAATGCCAATTCTGGGCAGACGATTGCTGGGGCCCTGCATGGCGCCGGGAAATTTATTTTGTCACGCAGTTTTAAATATCACCGGCCTCGCGGCTTATTTTGCGTCTCAGGCCGTTGTCCCAATTGTCTGTGTACGGTCGATGGAGAACCGAACGTCCGCATCTGTACTCGCATTGCGACGCCGGACATCCAAGTCGAATCGCAGAATGCCTGGCCATCAATCAGGTTCGACGTACTGGCGATCTTTGACAAACTACACCGATTCATGCCGGTCGGCTTCTATTATAAAATCATGCACCGGCCGCGTTTCCTATGGCCGATGTTCGAGAAGTTCATACGTCGAGTTGCCGGATTAGGCCAGGTCGACACATTGCACGGATGCGACGGAGTTTACGACAAACTGAATTTGTTTACGAATGTAGCAGTCATCGGAGCCGGTTGGGCGGGTCTTTACGCTGCTTTGGAGGCCGCAAACGCCGGCGTTTCCGTAACTCTCGTCGACGAACAACTTGAATTGGGTGGCCATTTGCGGCACGATCCCGACCTTGAGTCGAAGAGCCAAATCTCAACGTCCCGGGTAGGGTTAATTGAGACGGTCCGGGCTCATCCCAACATCAACGTCATTGATTCAGCGGTTGCCATCGGATGTTATGAAGAAAACTATCTGGCCATTCAGCGCGGTAATCGGTTAATCCGCTTGCGCGCTGATCAGATGATTGTTGCGACCGGCGGTTGGGAGCGTCCGTTGATTTTTGAGAACAATGACTTGCCAGGAAATTTTCTAGCGAGTGGTGTTCAACGGTTGCTACATCTTGACGGGTGTCGGTTCGATGGTTCTGCGTTGATCGTGACTGATAATGCACAGGGCTATCGGGTCGCCAATCAATTGTCCGCGGCAGGGATGAAAGTAGCTGCAATTGTCGATGCTCATGAGCAGCCTTCTGCCGATTCGGATGGCATTGACGTGATTACCGGCAGCACCGTCATCGCGGCACGCGGGCGGCGGCATGTTAAGGCTGCGGTGGTTCAATCAATCGGGGGAACATCGCAGCAAACCATTTCGTGCCGATGGATCATTCAAGCGGTCGGTTTCATTCCCGCCACTTCATTAGTGTACCAAAGCGGATGCCGTCTCGAATACGATCCGGAACTTGACCAGCCGCTCGTGACAAAATATGCCGCGGGCACTCATTCCGCTGGTGCGGTCAATGGGACTCACGATCTTCGGGTGTGCGCCTTCGAAGGTCAGCGAGCCGGACTGGCAGCAGTGGCCGCGATCAAATTATCCGATTCTGACATTCGCGCGCGGTTGGCAGAATTGAATTCAGAAGTGGAACGTGGCCGCACTCAATGTTTTGAACGTTTCAGTTCTCAGTACGTTACTCAATCAACTGCGAAGAAAAAATTTGTCTGCTTGTGCGAGGACGTGACAGAGAAAGATCTGTGTGACGCCATCGACGAAGGTTACTCGAACATCGAAACGTTGAAACGGTATTCGACGGTGTGCATGGGTCCGTGTCAGGGAAAGATGTGTCAGGCGTCTTCGATCGCGATATGCGCGCGGCACAACGGGCGTCCAATCGAACAGACGGGAACCACAACGGCACGACCGCCGGAACAGCCGGTTTTATTGGGAGTGTTGGCCGGGCGGGCGCCGCACTTCTCCGTGACGCGACGAACGGCCATACATCACTGGCACGCAGCAGCTGGGGCATCCTTTATGAATGCCGGTACGTGGAAACGCCCCGAACGGTACATGGATTCGGTCCAGGAGTACAAGGCGGTTCGACAGCAGGTGGGCTTGATCGACGTCTCGACGTTGGGCAAGATCGAAATGCGCGGCAATGATGTTGCCGAATTTCTAGAGTTCATCTATCCGAACCGGTTTGCCAAGCTGAAGGTCGGTCGCGTGCGATATGGTGTCCTGTGTGACGAAGCGGGGATCATTTTGGACGACGGCACGATCACCCGCCTCGAAGACGATCGATTCTATCTAACAACGACGAGCGGTAACGCGGAAGCTATCGACAGTTGGTTCCGTTGGTGGCTGGCCAGTGGACCGCATCGCGATGTTCGGATGACGAACGTCACCAGTTGTTATGCTGCGATGAATATCGCCGGTCCTCGTAGCCGCGATTGTATGCTTAAGCTCTGTGAATCCGATTTGGCGACCGAAACCATGCCGTATTTGGCGGCGGCACAGTTCAAAGTGGCGGGAGTACCGGCAATCGTATTGCGCATCGGTTTCGTCGGCGAATTGGGTTACGAAATCCACGTTGCGACACAATTCGGTTTGCACGTCTGGCAGTCGCTGATGTCCGCCGGCGACGAGTTCGGAATCCAGCCGTTCGGCATTGAGGCTCAGCGCATGCTAAGGCTGGACAAGAAACATATTCTGGCCGGCGTCGATACCGATGCACTGTCCAATCCGCTGGAAGCTGACATGCCATGGATCGTCAAGCTGGACAAGACGGACTTCATCGGACGATCGTCGCTCGTGAGGTCCCAGAATCGCGGCTTGCGGAACCGGCTCGTCGGTTTCCGCATTGATGGCGACGAGGTCCCGGACGAATCTTCAATCGTCATCTACAACAGAAAGATCGCTGGCCGAATCACATCGTCGCGTTTTTCACCGGCGGCCGATGCAACAATCGGCCTAGCCTGGGTGCCGGTCGAAAAAGCAACCAATGGCGAGATAATTGAAATCCGTTTGAACGGGAGAACATTCAAAGCTGTAGTTCAGTTGGAACCATTCTACGATCCCGGGGCTGAACGGTTGAAAAGTTAGTATTGAGGGCCTCTCGGAGCATCCGTTCGCGTTAGTAACTTCACGTTTCGGATAGCAACGCAGCGCTTTTTGGAGTCGTCAAGGTTCCCGATTCCATGGAAATAGTCTGATCTTGCGGGAGAGAACTGATTTCACTAAGGTTCCCATCCATCTCAAAGCCATGTCCTGACAAGACGCGGACATCCGTGATCTCATCTTGAACACGGTCACTGTTATTACGCACGTCCCATTGCGTTGTAAAGACGCTGTCGTTGCAAGGAATCTGTTATGGGAAGGTTTGTCGGTTTTCGATGTGCAAGCATTGTGGGTCTATATTGCATGATCGGTTGTGCGATGGTTCAGAGACCTGAACCGGTCACACGACAGGCGGATGCGTCCAATTCATATACCGAGCCCGCCCACGAAATATTCGCAAGAATGAATGAGCTGGCCGAGCAAGGTGACATAGTCGGAGCAATGAAGCTGGCCCGACGGGTGAAGACGAATCGGACAGAAGAAAGATCGTCAGCAGTTGGAGGTTCCGTCGCCGACGCGAGTATTAGTAAGACGAAAACGCCATCGGCTTCAAAATCAAGTCAGTTTGCGTGGCTCAAACGATTTCGTTCCGACAATAAGAATACAAAGTGGTCAGACGAAGTTGACGAGACCAACCCCTTCAAGTCGGTAAGTAGTGGGGGCAATGCGACTGCTGATACGACGCAAGAAGCGAAGAATCGGTTTTTGAAACACGATTCGGAAAGACTCGTCTCACACGACGCCGCCCTGTTCAAACTGATTGACGACGAATTGAAAGAAGCAACTCCAGAAGAGCGTTACAACGTCTTTTTGGAATTGAAAGATGTCGATCCCGCGTCTGTTCCCAGGATTCTTCGAATTGGGCGTCAGGCCTGGAAAATGGGCTACCGCGCGTCGAATGAACCGAAGATCAAGCAAGCTTCTGCAAAAGGTTCTGGCAATTCCTCAAGCAAAGACGGTCTCGACAGGCGATTGCAGAACGATCCCTCAGCGTCCGGCTTCGGATATAGCGGAATTCAGGCGCCCAATCCTCGACGGCCTGTACATTTGAATGACTTGGGGACGGCCAGTCCGTGGGATAAATCGAATCCCGGGAGCAACGACGAGCGGACTCAGAAGACCTCAATCGATTCTCAGACACACGCAAATCGGCAGGGTTTCAACGCACACACTGCACCACTCATTCAGCCCAGCGTAGGATCTTCGGATTTGAAAACCGGGATAAAACATGTCGGAGGGCAGAATCCAGTCCAGCTCGGTGGAATCGAGAAAAGTCATTGGCCCACTGACGTCCATCTCCCCAACGGTATTCGTTCTCCGGTATCAGCACAGGATCACAATCGTCCCTCGTTAGAAGGTAGACTGGGGCAAAACCGAGTCAAACCTGTAACCGACAGCAGAGTCGCCTTGCACGGACAGGAGACGGCTGGATTTCTCAAAACGAAGCATAGTATCGTCAGCGCACCTGGTGACAATTCATTTAGTGCAATGGCGAATCCTGAATTTGGAAAACCTCAGCGTCTGGCTCAGGAATCGGAAGACTCAACTTCGACAAATGCAACTTCAACGGACTCTGCAAGGGACTGGACCAACAACTTGCAGAATTTGATCGATGTGGTGGCGAGGGAAGTTACCCAGCTCACGTCCCCCGTGTCGGGTTCCGAAGCTGAGCGTCAGAAATACATCGCAAAACACGTCTATTTGAGAATGCTGTATTTTATTTCGGGTCAGCAAGGACGGGCGCTGGAGCCGATCCCGATTCTGGAACCTGCGGATCAGGAATTCTGGCAGCAAATGTTTTGGGCGATTGCCAACTATTTCGACTCGCAAGGAATGCCAGACAGTTCCGATCGCGCTTCGCAAACGATTGCTCAATTGAAATCAGCTGTCGTGCGGCTTAAGGAAAAGGCCAGACTACAGCTCGGAAATCTTGTGTTTTGCCAGAAGATATCAAGTTACGGAAATTACGAACGATTCAAACGCGACGAGTTTAGTCCCGGGCAACCCGTGCTGTTGTACGCCGAAGTCGAAAATTTCAAGAGCGAACAAACGTCGGACGGCCGATACCGCACGATCTTGAAATCGACGATTGAAATCTTGAAAGCGGGACCGAAAGGCGATTTAGTCAAGCGGATTTCGTTCCCGGCGACCGAAGATTTGTGCCGCAATCAGCGGCGTGACTATTTTCACAGTTACGAGTTCACCATTCCGCAAAGAATTTCGCTCGGTCCGCACGTACTGAAGCTCACGGTCGAGGATCAATTGCGCCGCAAAGTTGCGACGTACTCATTAAATTTCACCGTCGAATAGGTCGGTTCACACCAGACAAGGGCGTCATCACCTGAATGGAAATGTTCGTGAGCGTGATTGTGGTCATGACCGTTGTGCTCATGATGCAATCGACCGTTGTGCGACTTACCATTGATCGTCACCACCAGGCGTACGTCACCTTCTTCGTGGAGATGACTGATCAGTTCCTGGTCGTTGGATACGAAACGCGATGACGTGTCTTGTGAGTCGCGTTCATCGGGCCAAACCGCCAGTTTGAACTGTTCTGGCTCTCCGTCATGTGTCAGGTTAATTGTGACTTCTGACGCATCAAGTGGGACGGCTGTCGTTGCCGCGTTGTCGAGGATACGGATTGTCAGCGTTTGTACATCGGTGTCGCGTTCTGGGTGGAGTAGTTTGGCGTGGGATTTCTGGTTGCCTAGTTCGATCAGTTCGCCGTGGTACGGGCCTTTAAACAGGTTGTCGTGATAGTCTTCCGCTGGTTGTTACATTTCTGATTCCGACACTTCCCGATATTCCGGTCTTTCAACAGAGCACCCAGCCAGATGCAATCCCATCGATAGCAGAGCAAGTAGACTCCATTGAAGTGCGGTTCGTTTCATTGATTAACTCCTTGAGTATTCTGACTTTGAACAGGTTAGTGCGATGTCACACAGATTGGAATCAGTTATCAGCTTTGATCATGGTTTGTATTTTTCTTTCGTGGCCAATCAAGTTGCTCTAGAAAACAGGCATGTTTCGCACCAGAATCCTGAAATGGCCCCAAGTCACAAAGGTGTTCCGGTTTCAGTCATTAGGCAAGACCTTGCACAGGGAACAAATGTACTCAGACTGACAACGGGCGCGGTGGATCTGACTGCAGAAGCTGTTAGCTAGCAAGCATGGACCAGAGACGGATGATATAAACCCAAATCAAATTAGCTCTCCAAGGATTTTTCAATCGACGTGCCCTAGAACGTATAAAGCCTTATTTAATATGATCAATCTAACCCGTGGACTGGCTGATATCCGATTATCAGACCGCATAGGACCTTGAAACTATTGGTATTCATATGACCCGAACTGCTTCAATTCGTCGACAGACTTTCGAGACTAATATCCAATTGCTACTGAACCTTGACGGTACCGGGCAGTCGCAAGTTGCTACCGGAATCGGATTCTTCGATCACATGTTGACTTTGTTGTCGAAACACTCGTTGATCGATTTGCAAGTGGATGCGCAGGGGGACTTGGAAGTCGATCACCATCACACAGTTGAAGACGTCGGCATCTGTTTCGGCCAGGCGTTGGCCGAAGCCTTGGGTGACAAGAGGGGCATTTCGCGATATGGCAGCATCACGCTGCCGATGGAGGAGACTCTGGTGACGGCTGCGGTCGATTTGAGCGGTCGCATGTCGTTCGTGGCCAAAACCGATTTTCCTACGGAAAAAATTGGGGACTTCGACGTTCAACTTATCCCTGTCTTTTGGGAGGCCGTCGCATCTAATGTGCTGATGAATCTGCACTTGGTTTTACACCACGGCAATAACAGCCATCACATTGCCGAAGCCGTATTCAAAGGCACCGCACGGGCGTTGCGTCAAGCTGTGACGGTTGATCCTCGCCAGCAGGGAGTGCCGTCCTCGAAGGGGACACTGTAAGCTTTCTGGGTAATTTGATGCGGTTCGTTGTCGTGTTTAAGAATTCTTGAAATTTGGAAACTTTCTGGTTGACACATCGGTGCGAACGGATTCTTTTATTGCTCATTCGCGATGTTTCTGACATATAAAATCGCGGGGAATCGTTCGGACAAATGCCCACTTTTTCTAGTTGGGAGGGCAACTGAAGCCGTTGTGACTGGCGACCGGCACAGGTTGGAATCGAATGTGCGGTCGCCAGCTTAGGACTGAAGGCTTGGCACGGCTTTAGAGAAGTTGGTCGTTCACTCGTTCGTTTGAACATTTCAAAGTTGTCCGGACAGTTCTCGCCATTTCTTGGCCTGAAGTCTCATCCTTCTCCTGCGGGATGCGGCGAGTGATGGCTGGCCACAACGTCGCTAAGACCAACATCCCCGGGTATATTTGCGAAACGTTGAATCCGGAACTAGTTCGTCCGTACCAGTGAGGATATTTGATCGGCAGTCATCCTTACGAGGTCGAATTGTCCCGATTTTCGGAGTACTGACATTGAAGATACGACTTAAAGTCGTTAGTTTCTCTGTTTCCGTATAAGCGGTGTTGAATCAGGAAACCAAGAGTTTCGGATGTCTGCAGTGATGACTAAAACCTACATGGCGAAACCGGCAGAAGTTCGGTCGAATTGGTATATTGTGGACGCTGATGGCCAAATCGTTGGGCGTTTGGCCACTAGACTGGCCACTGTTCTGATGGGAAAGCACAAGCCCACTTACACGCCGCACGTGGATTGCGGCGATTACGTGATCGTCCTGAATGCCGCAAAGGTGCGGTTTAGTGGCAAAGCTCTGGCTCATCCGACACATCCGTACTTCACGGAAAAAATGTTGACGAAAACGTACGATCGCTACAGCGGGTATCCCAGTGGGCGCCGGGTCACAACGGCTGCCCAGTTGTTAGAGAAACATCCGGAACGGATTCTTCGTGAGGCCGTCAGACGAATGCTACCTAAAAGCAAATTGGGCAGGAAAATGTTGAAAAAGCTAAAACTGTATTGCGGTTCCAATCATCCGCATCAGGCCCAGCAGCCGGATGCGTTTCCTGAATATTTGGTTTCATAGTTTAACCGTCCCATTCAGTTGTAGACGAATGACCCATGGCGAAAAAGACATCGGAAAACAAAGCGGAAACTTCGGAAAAATCAAGTCCTGCGGAGCTAGCCGATTCGGAATCAGTGGCTGAAGAGACCGCCGCACCGACAAGCGAGCAGGAAACGAACGCGGAGCCCGCATCGAAGCAGCCGACGGATTTGGAATTGTCTGAAGTAGCTATCGCCGAAGCCGAAGTTTCCGAAACCGCGGTCGCAGAAAATGTTGAACCGGAGCCTGCTGAAGATGCACCATCCGACGCAGTCGGAGCTACGGTCGCCGATGAAACGGCCCCTGAAGTCATTTTGGGAAGCGGCGCACCTGCTGCATCTGAAGAACTTGAAGAGTCCAAGATCCCGCAATTGATTCGCGGGAAGATTGACAAATTTGGTGTAGCAATGGGTACTGGCCGTCGCAAGACGTCGGTTGCTCGTGTCCGCGTCAAGGATGGAGATGGACAACTCGTCATTAATGGACAGACTCTTGATCGGTATTTCAAAATTGAACGAGATCGTTTAATGGTCGTGGCTCCCTTAAAGTCGACTGGCACCTATGGCTCGGTCGATGTTTGGGTGCGCGTCCATGGGGGCGGCACGACGGGGCAGACGGGAGCCGTTGTATTGGGAATCGCACGCGCATTGCAGGCCAGACAGCCAGAATTGCACGAAGTGTTGTCTGAAGGTGGTTTCTTGACACGCGATGGGCGAATGGTGGAACGCAAGAAATATGGCTACAAAAAGGCTCGAA
>CAUZSN010000103.1:0-9668 GCA_963582345.1 Planctomycetota bacterium | reverse complement strand
TGCAGATCTTTCGCACGCACGTCAAACAGATCGCCTGCTTGAGTCAAACACCTGACCGAATCAGTTCCAATCGTCGTGCATGCCACGATGCCGGAGCCAACAACAGTTCGCCACTGGCTGGACATTTTTTCACGATCAGTTCGAGTGAAAACGACTGCTCCACTAGCAGCCAGCCGGCGGCCAAGGTATAGATGCTGACCGATTGACTGTAACGGTTGTGAACTCAATCCGACGGCGAGTTCCTTATTGTCTAACTTGATGCTTTCAGCAGTAAGTTGAAACTTACGCAACGCACTACTGGCCATCCAAAATTCTCCGTCGGCGCCGACCGAAAGGTACATAGCACCGGAATGCGGAGTCTGAAGTTGTCTCGAGGCCACCGAAGAAATGGCCTTTTGATCCACGTCGTCCGAGACGGTGAAAGCAGAGATTTGTTCTCCGCTGGACGGAACAAATAATTGTGGGCCTCGCAGAACTGGGGTATCACGCACCTGCCCCTGGACTCGTGTTTCCGCGATCTGAGCTAGTCGCCTTTCAGCGTTGGCCGCGTCGATCACGCGTAGCTGGCAACTTTTGGCCCGATCATTTTCCGCCATGAGTAGTAACTTCCCCATTGGTAACAGCGGCGCTTCAATCGAGCCCGACTTGTGATCGAAACCCGATATCGCAATGCACATAAGCTGGGGACGAAAAGTCAGCGTATACAACACCTCCATGTCACCGGCGATGACCAGATAATTTCCACCAGAAACCAGCGCTGGCGGGGCTAGCAACTTTTGAGAAAACGATAACTGCGTCGTAATGTGGCCTGTCTCCAAACTGATCTTGTACAACCGCCCCTTCAACGTGGGAACGTAAATTTGACCCTCATTCACCAATGGAGCACCCGAAATATCTTCGCCTAGCGGCTGCCGCCATACAAGCGTTCCCGTCCGCCGTTCGACCAGCAAAATCTCTTTGAAATTCGTGTCGAAAAGCAGAAAACCTGGCACCGAAGCCTCGACACGCATCGGGAAAAATGGGGTGTCCAAACCGATAACGCGACGCCATACCGGATCGCCGGTTACTGTATCGATTCCGAAACAGCAATCCTTGCCCAAAGCGTACACGGTTCGCCCATCAGATTTCTCACTGGTCAAGAGTCGAGCATGTGCCACCAATTCAAGTGGCTCAGGCGTCAATAGGGGGCGTTCGGTCCTGATGGCCTCGCGGTTGAGCTTTTGGCTTGTAATCAGCGACTTTTCGGCTTCAAGCGTCTTGTCTAGTAGACCGGTCAGTTGCCTATCCGATGCTAAGTCGGAATACTCTTCCAGCAGGCGCCGACGGAATTTCAGGGCGGCCATCGGTTGCCTGGCTTTTATCGCAGCTTCAATCTTGGCAATCGCCTCAGTAAATTTCTCGTGTTTCAATAAAACCTCTTCCGCGCTTCGAAATACAGAACGGATTCGGTTTAACGTCTCGATAGGCGGCCCATTGGACGGACTGTAGCGTTCTAGCAACTTGCGGCCACCAATAGAAACGGCGAGAAGATCTCGCTTCTTGCTCTTTTCCGCTGTTTCTGCAGCACCGAAGGCAATCCTTTCACTATACTTGCAGATCTCCGGCTTTAATTCGTCGAATTTTTCTGAGTCGCGATGCTGCTTGCTAAACGTGTCCACCGCATCGTAGCCTTCCTTCCATTTTGGAGTCGCACCGAGAATCAAGTCGCTGATTTTGGCGTGTCCCAACGCAATTCGGGCAGGTTCTGTGTACTTATGTCGCGGATACTTGTCTAAAAATTTCTCGAAATCTTTAATCGCCTGTTGGAATTTACCGCTGTCCAAGTTCTCCTGTGCGGCATCAAAGCGGCGCTGCGCAGTCTCTCGACCGATGATGAACCAAAATATTCCGGACACCAGCAGCAAAATCATCGATCCGGCGAATAGCGAGATCACGAACGGAGACCGGATGACGTCCTGTTCTCCCGGACGGATCGGTTTTTTGCGAAGAGCCTTCAGAGGCCCTATTAGCGACGTTTTCTTTCCCACTTCATCTAATTGAGACTCGGTTTCAGGCAGATCGCCATTCGAGTGTTCACTGGTACTACGACTCAGTGGGCGGTCTAAGACATCATTCTGGGCGTCGTCATAAAGGTCTTCCTCTTCATCCAACCATTCCTCTTCACCGCCCTCATTTTCATCTACCCAGTCACCCATATCATCGTCGTTGTTTTCTCGCACTGTGATGTCAGAGCTACCAATACGGATGACGTCGCCGGGTGAAATCGCAACATGTTGGACCAAGGTTCCGTTGACTTCCACACCTTCCGAGCCGGCAGCGGTGATTTCAAAATTACTCTTTTTCCAACTGATCCGGCAGTGCATTGCTGCCACGCCATCCTCACTGATCACAACGTCGTTGGTCGCATGCTTTCCGATTGACAGCGGCTGTGTTTTGGAAAGCGCTCGCCTTTCAACTTCGCCCTTTAAATTCCGGATTTCGAGTCTGATCATAATTTACAACCAATTTCAATTCGAACTTTCTGCCCGAGAGGCGAGGCGGATCTTCTGCATACCAACTTCGCTCGCCGCATCGATAACTTTAACAACCGTTTCATGCATCGCATTGTCGTGAGCGTCGACGACTAATTCATACTTCTGATCCGAACTCCGCTTGTCACGAAGCGCATCGGCCAATTGCGATGGATCGGCCACTGGTTCGTCGTCAATAGAGATGACGTTGTTCTCGTCGATTTCAACGATAATCGAGTTAGCTTCAAAGTCCTCCAGTCTCTGCACCGATTGCTGCGCCCCTTTTTCTTCCGGATTCGGCGGCGGAACGGCGAGCGTCTTCTGTAGACTGAATGACGCGGTGATCATAAAAAAGATCAAGAGCAAAAACGTGACGTCAACCATGGGTGTCAAGTCCATCTGATCTAATTCTGTCTTTGGACTCCTTAAAGTAAAACCGTCGTCTTCGTCGTCTTCGTCGTCTTCGTCGTCTTCGATGCGATTTCCAGCTCGATCCAGTGCCGCCCCGACCACACCGGCCGACTTACGTTCCATAGCTGGTGACGACGCGGGACCTTTCCCGACAGTTCGTTCACCCCAACCGAGCACCCTGTAGTTTATGGGATCTTGGCGCTGCTCAACGTGCTCATGCTCAGACGATGTGTCGCGATCGGATTTTTCGGATTCAACCGGAGAAGATTTCGACTTGACTGGCGAACTTGTTGACTCGGAAAACGATACAGAGTCCTCGGCCAGCGGAACCGTGACGTCCTGACTACACTCTAAACACCGGACCACGTGACCAGCTTTGCGCCGATTGATACTCATCAGTGTATTGCAGTGAGAACAACGGAATTCAATCGGCATCAGTGATCCTTCCTATCTCCTTGCGGATGGCTTATCTTCCACACCAATCGCAAATGTAATCCCTTCGACATCTACCACCCTTCTAGCAACCCGCTGAACAAAACCGTGTAAGACTTCGCGGTCGGCTTTGATGATCGCCTGCATGTTTTTCTTGTCCTTCATCCCTTTTTTGACGTACTCCGTCACTTCGTCGACCGTTGCTTCACGACCCTTACCATCGCCCAGAAAAATAATCGGCGATCCATCGTTCGCTTTAATCGTGATGATCGTCGCTCCACGTTTTTCGATGCCGACACCATGTTTGGCAACTGGCACATCTAAATCGACAGAGGCCTGCATCGTCGACGTGACCATAAAAAATATCAGAAGCAGAAAGGTCACGTCGATCATCGGAGTGATGTCCAGGGCCATATCTGAAGCACCACGGGAACGACGGAAATTGCCACCTGCGCTGGAATTCTGAAACAGCGATTTTTTCATTGCCACGATTATCTCTTCCCTTTGCCCGCATTGACGGATTCCAGATCATCCAGAAAGACGGCTAGTTGCTGCTGAACAGCATCCTGCAGCTTTCCAATGCGGACTTGAATCATGGCGCCAGCCAGAACCAAAGGGATGGCAACCACCAATCCCAGTGCGGTGGTGACCAGGGCGAAACTGATATCATTGGATAACGCCTTGGACACCGCACCACCCGCCTCCTGCATGGTCGCAATCTTGCCAAACGCATTGATCATGCCGACCACCGTTCCTAACAAACCCAACATCGGTGCGCTCTTGACAATCGTGGCGACCCACGATGTGCCATATTCTAAATCAGCCAGTACTTCCCGTTCGAACCGTTCCGCCAGTAATTGCCGTAGTTTGGGAATGCTCCGATTGCGATTTTTCAGTGCAATGGTGATCAACTGTGGCACAGCTTTGCTCCAATACGGCGGTGAATCACAGAGTTCTGCGACAGCCTCGAAGTTCTGCTTGTTCATCCCTTCGCGAACGTCGCCCAGAAACTCCTCGGCAGCGCCACCACTGGAAAATCGTTTTTGCGTGATGCGGCGCACTAAAAGAACGACACAAAAAACACCGTACAAAGCCGCAAGGCCCAGCGAGGCATAAATAGCATAGCCAACAAAAGTAAGAATCGGTGATATGTCCATCGGCACCACTCTGAGTTTGTGAATTGGGAAAGTTAACGAAAAACGAGTTGCTTGGTCACAACGAATTGATATCCCTCTCTGGAGCCACGCACTAAGAAATACGTTCTCCGAATCTTCTCGACGTTTTGGTTTTGGTACTTTCTTTCCAAGCTCGCCAATTGTGTTTCCAGCTTGGCCGGATAGAAATGAATGATTAGGGCACCGCCGGCATCGATACCTGCCTTTCGAAACAGCTTGATGTCACTTTTTCGCCGGTTGCCTCCACGCCATGTCATGTATAGACGACGCTCTCCCTTGCCCGACGTTACCGTGCGAATCGTCGGCTTGTCGGCTGTCAGTTTTGTCATATAGTGCAATTTGCCGTCACCGGTGAGTACTCCCAGTACGATTCCAAAATGGCTCAACTGCTTCGCGTATTCGGCCAGGCTGCCGCCTGCAAAGCGGGTGAACCATCGTTTTTCCCTTGGAAATCCACCCTCACCCGGCCCCATGCCCAGTGGATGCCTTCCAGTGCCTTGTTTGCTGCCAGGATTGCCCGTATTGACTGGCATCGCGTCAAACTGCTGCTGCACTTGCTCCGCGGCCCGATCGGAAAGTTCGACGACTTGCTCCAGCATCTCGGTAATTTCGGTCTGTTCGTCAACCTCTTCGGCCACCGACGGATCCTGCGTCTCGGGTTCCGGCGATTCAACGTTCAGCGTTTCGTCAAGTGCCCCATCCGGTTTGCCACCGGAGAGTTCCAGCAACTCCAGCGGGGCCACATTTTCTCCCTGAGGTATGCGATTGGTAAGCCAGACAACGCCCAACCAGATCGCAGCAACTACCAATCCGATAACAATTGCGATCATCGACGACGAGACACGATCGTACTGGGTAACGTCCAGGACCGGGTCTTTCGACCGTCCCATCTTTGGACTGATTTTTGATGCGATCGTCGCCATAGCCGCATTACCTTCTTCAACTATCGCGTCAACTCGAGAAAATCGTCTCGCTCTTCGTATGGTCGGGTACGAAGGTACCAACGTTGCCACTGCCGGTAGGCTTCACTTTGCCATTTCTTGATGGTTTCAACCCGCATTTTCTCGGACAGTTTGGTCGAGATTGTGGGACTCTCGGGAAGCCCAAATCCTCGCGGTCTGCGGCTGAGTGTGCACAGGGAATTATGGGCCTCGACTGCCACATCAAGATTGTCATCTTTCAGCGCCTGAATCAGCAACGGAGCGACAGTCAGGTTTTCGCAACGTCCCAAAGCCCATACTGCCGTTCGACGGACTTCGTCCTGCGGACTCTTTGCCAACTGCACCAGTCTGTCCTTTTGATCGATCAATTTTTCGCGATCGCCAATTTGTACCGTTTCGACGATGGCCTTTTGCGCAGATTCAATGTTCAAATTCTTTGGATTGGCCAATTCGGCCAGCAAATGATCCAGCGGCGTATTCAATTTCGGTCCCCGGACCTTTCCGTCTTTTACTCGTGCGGTGGACAGATCGTCCGGCAGTCCGCGAGCTCCGACCAGCAAGCCCGTACCGGGATCGATTACTGGACGCTCCACAATTGCTGCAGTCGATCGCATGAGAAACAGCAGCCCAAAACAGGTCGCTGGCAACGTCCCAGCGCCACCCCCTTGCGCCCAGAATCCTTGTGCCTCTTGTAAATCCAAAAGATATTTTCGTCCCTCGGCATACCAGTCCCTTTGGCCGATGCGTGACATATTTGCCAAAGTGCAACATCGCTCTAAACTATACAAGTAATACAACGTGTGATGGCCCGGAGTCGCATGGGCGATCTCGAAATTCTTCGTTAGCCATCCGACTCCCTTCATAATACTTCCGCTTATTACGTTGAATTGCGTCTGCGGTTTGTAATCTGAGTATGTGGATTCATCCATCTTCGTTTGCCCTGAGGCATCTCTCATGTCGGTATCGCGACGGACCGGTCTCAAAACACCCCGTGTCGTTCCATCCGTCCTTTTCTTCGTTGATCGACCAGAGTCCCCATCTGGAAAAAGGTGTAACTTACTGATACATTGGCTTCCGATGCCGGCCGCTGTCATGGTGTGCCTAGGATTCCTGTAGCTTCGGTCCACTCGTGCTAGCGGGTGATAGGAAAATCCACCGCTATCCTTCTGCGATATCCTCGAATGCCAACTTGATGCGCGATCCCAGACCAGTGGATTAACATCAATTCCTGACCTCGTAGCAGCCCATAGTCCGAGTAAGGCGTATTGGGAAATACTGGTGTCTCCACCATCCTTCTTATGAGGATAGTCCCATGAGCCAGCCGATGGTCCTTCCTTACCTTGACCATCAACAATGTACTCGACAATTGCTTTCATCTCAGGCTGGTAGAACTGTGAATCCACAGCCTCCAAAGCCATCATATCTACACCGGCTGCGTAGTAGTGATGGGCACTGGGCCGATAACTGCCGTCGTAAAACTTCGCTAAAATCTTCTCTAGCAGTGGCTTAATGTGTCGGCCATCGGCTGGCTCACCGGCTTTTACCAAGGTATACGCGACCAAACCTTCTTCGTCGCTTTTCAATTTGCTGACATTGCGCTTTAAGAAGCCCGCTCCGCGCCGGATCGCTGCGAGGACGTCAGAATCAGTTATGTGGGCCAACGGATCATCTGTGCCGAATGCTGGGACATTCCAAAGGAAAAAAACAGCCGCCAGAATCAGCAGTAGACTCAAACGATACTGTCGGAATGTACGCACGCTTTTTCCGTTTCAACGCATTCACAAAGTGCGGATTGATGCAAAATGAGATAGGTACATCGAGAGGCAAGCTGCAAACGGAATTCAAATCCGGCCGCATAACACTTCCAGTCTATCGTATTTTTCTGGAAACCACCTGTCAATTAGTCCGGATTTTTCATAACTCCGTAGGCCAGAACGAACAAACACTGCCTGCTCCGAAACTATGTTTTCTTTTCTTTCATCACCCCATAGAGAAAGCACGGCGTTGGGCGACTACGTTTACACTATTCTGGCAACCCATCGTGCAACCTTGTTCCAGCCTACATGAATCGTCCAAGTTCGTGACCAATTATGGCTTTGTACTTGCACCGCAATCGCAAACCATCTGTCCACATCCTGGACACCCGGTTCCATATTTCTCCCAAACAGCTCGCTGCAAATCGACCTGGGCCACATTGGCAATTGTCACCAACCAAGCCAGCACATCGGCAAATTCGCTAGCTAATTCGTCTGGTCCCCCTTCGCGTAACGCAGCAGCCAACTCGCCGATCTCTTCCATCAGCCACATGAACGTCCCATCGATACCGCGAGTTTCATCCTTGTGCGAATACATCGTCCGGATCAGCTTCTGGAAATCGGCAAGGTTTAGCGATTCGGGCTCGAATGACGGTTGATTCACGACTGCAAGCCTCCGAGTGTTTCGGCTTCACATCCAGGTAAACCCTAGACTCTTGGATAACCTAAGAGCGTTTCTTCGGTACGCTTTTTTTGAAAGTGCAGGCGCCCGATCGTAAATCGTTCTGCATGTTCGCCACTAGCAGCAGCGTTAGTGCTCGCACACACGGAAGATGACGACATCGATACGCCAACGATCAAAACAATGAATCGGCAACGTATTAACGCCCAACCTCACAACTATTCCTTCCTTCGACTGCCGCACACCACTGATTCATTGTCACCTCATTCTACTGCTCTGAAAACAATTTACGAAGCGGTCTGAGAATATGATGAACAATTGGAGACTCTTTTTTCGGAACGATTTTCCAATGGTATGCGTCTACTTAGTATTTAGAAGAACTCGCCGACCAATTTGTTGAAGAAGCGGTGCATTTGACCAAAAATCTTCGTTTCAACTCGTTCGCAGAAAGTCGTTGAAAATGAAAATACATTTCGGAATGCTGATTACAGTGCTTGTCGTCGTCTCCTTGACTTCGTTCGCGGCTGGACCGCGTGATACGGAATGGAAAAAAGTAGACGATGCAATCAAGAAAGGGCTGCCCAAGACAGCTATCGGTTATCTCGAACCGATCATCGCCAAGGCGCTAAAAGACAAAGCTTATGCTGAGGCCATCAAGGCCATTGCCAAAAAGATTGCGCTGGAAGGTAACATTCAGGGTAACAAGCCCGAAGATAAGATCACTCGTATGCAGTCCGAGATAGCCAAAGCGCCGAAGATAATGGTGCCGATCATGAATGCCATTCTGGCAAATTGGTATTGGCACTACTTTCAGCAAAACCGCTGGCGTTTCATGCAACGCACTGCAACGGCTGAGCCGCCAGGCGAGGACTTTACCACATGGGATTTGACTCGGCTGTTCGACGAAATCGACAAGCAATTCACCAAGGTGCTCGCCGCTGAGGCAATTCTCAAAAAAACTCAGGTTTCTCAGTTCGACGATATCCTAGTCAAGGGCAACGTCCCTGATAGTTATCGACCCACGATGTACGACTTCTTAGCACACAACGCGCTCGAGTTCTATTCCTCGGGTGAACAGGCCGCGGTTAAGGCGCAGAATCATTTTGACTTGTTGGCGGATAGTCCAATCTTCTCGTCGGACGTGGACGTCATCAACTGGAAAATCCAAACTACGGACGACTCATCGCCAACCGTGAAGGCAATTCGACTTTACCAGGACTTGCTTAAGTTCCACCGCAACGACGACGACCAGACCGCGTACATTGACACCAATCTACTGCGACTCAATTTCGCGCAGAATAAAGCGTTTGGAGAAGACAAGAACGAACGCTACAAAGCCGCCTTGAAACGGTTTGTTGATAAATGGGTCGACCACCGGATTTCCGCCCGAGCATTACACCGCTGGGCATCAGTGCTGCAACAGGAAAAGAAACTGGTCGTAGCACACCGATTGGCTCAACGCGGATCCAGGAAATTCCCTAACAGTGTCGGAGGCCGGCGCTGTTTCAATCTAATCCAGCAGATCGAAGCCAAATCCGCTCGAATCACAACCGAGCGTGTCTGGAATGATCCAATACCGACCATCCAGGTCCGCTACCGCAATTTGACGCAAGTCCACTTCCGTGCGGTCCAGTACGATTGGGAACCACCGCTTCACGCCCATGGCTATCGACCCAAGCATCTGAGCCCAAAAGAGCGCAACTTGTTGCTTGAAAAGAAACCAATTCGTGAATGGTCTACCGATTTGCCAGCAACCAAGGACT
>CAUZSN010000102.1:0-9706 GCA_963582345.1 Planctomycetota bacterium | reverse complement strand
GGATGTCTACCTTCACGATATCGGCACTTCGATTACCGGCCGAAACATAGTCGAACGATCCGTATCCCCGCGTGACCGTCTTGAGCTTGCCGTAGAAATCGAAGAGCACCTCCCCCAGTGGCATCTCGCTCACCAACTCAATCCGACCCGCGGTCAGATAGTTCGTTGTCTGGTCCTCCGAGCGATGTTCCCGGCACAGTTCCATGACAGGACCGACGTAATCCTGGGGGGTGAGAATCGACGCCTTGATGAAGGGCTCTGAGATCGAGTCGATCGTCGCAGGATCAGGCCAGTAGCTGGGGTTGTCCACGTCGACCGTCTCACCGTTTCTTAGGACAATTGTGTACTGCACCGACGGGGCCGAGATGACCAGACCGATGTCAAATTCTCGCCTCAAACGCTCCTGGATTACGTCCAGGTGAAGGAGACCCAGGAACCCACACCGAAATCCGAAACCGAGCGCCGCGGAGCTATCCTTTTCGTAGGTGAGCGCCGCATCGTTGATCGCCAGCTTGTCCAGCGCCTTTGTGAGATCCTTGTAGTCGTCGGTGTTCATCGGATAGATGGAGGAGAATACGACCTGCCGGGCTTCCTGGTAACCAGGAATCGGAGTGTCCGCCGGACGATCCAACAGCGTGATCGTGTCGCCGATCTCAATGTCCCGTACACTCTTGATCCCGGCGACGACATAGCCGACCTCACCGGCACCGAGTTGTTCTTTCGGGTTGAGCTTCAACTGGTTGTAGCCCAACTCGTCGACCGTGTAATCACGGCCCGAGTGCATGAAATGGACCGTGTCGCGAGTTTTCAGCGTGCCGTCCATCACGCGGCATTGGAGAATCACACCCCGGTACGGATCGAAATGGGCATCGAAGACCAGGGCCCTCAGCGGCGCGTCCGGGTCGCCCTCGGGAGCCGGTAGACGCTCGACGATTCCGGCAAGCACGTCTTCAATTCCGACGCCAGTCTTTGCCGACACGGGGACCGCCTCGAACGGATCCAGGCCAAGGTCGGCATCAATCTCCTCTCGCACACGGTCCACGTCCGCGGCTGGCAGATCGATCTTGTTGATCACCGGCAGAAGTTCTAGGTTGGACTCCATGGCCAGGTATAGGTTGGCCACCGTTTGCGCCTCGACCCCTTGGGACGCATCAATAACGATCAACGCACCGTCACAGGCCATCAGCGAACGCCGCACCTCGTGCGAAAAATCAACGTGACCGGGTGTGTCAATGAGATTCAGCAGGTAGTCCTGGCCGTTCGGAGCGCGGTAGGAAAGCGTAATCGAATTGCTCTTGATGGTGATTCCTCGTTCACGCTCGATGTCCATTGCGTCGAGCAACTGGTCACGGAACTCTCGTTGCGTGACGGCATCACACGCTTGGATCAGCCGGTCGGCCAGGGTCGACTTACCATGGTCAATGTGAGCAATGATGCAGAAATTACGAATGTGCTTCATGCGTTGCTAATGACGCTCCCAAAGTGCCCCACGACCCACCGGAGTTTACGAGTATCCCGCTTTGGCAGTGGGGGTCAAGCCCTTCCGTCAATCGGTGATCCGGCGCGACCGGGACCGGTCACTCCTGAAGGACCCGGGAACAACTAATGGGGTCAGATCTGAATGGCACTTGAGCTGCGTGGTGCTTAGTCTTCTTTTCTATGCAGACTGTTTCGGGCAGTCTGAACTTGCGGAATAAGAGTTCGTGCGATACATTCTCTGTAGAGTTTCCCAAAGGGAGCTTGCGACTCAGATAGCGAGTCGCTTTGACCAGGATGCGACAAGATACGGTGAGAACAGCTGTTTTGGTGTCAGCTGGTCAACCGACGTAACCCTGTAGAGATTTGGAGCTTCCGCAACCACACGTTGGCCCGACAACTTGCTGCTAACCGTCGGTTGTGTTGACCGCTTTGGGAAAGCCGCCAGCGTCCTGTCGACTTGACGCATTCTTGGACGTTATCGTTGGTGCAGTCTCACTTGTTAACGGCTTTTGGTTGTGTCGGTAAAGCCTGCTTGACCTTAAGCGAACATCCCTCCGGGGTAGAATAAGGCTATCGCCTGCCCCATCGCATTTACCACTTCGAGTGCGTGTCTGCTGCGTGCATGGATTTGGCAACCATCCTTTGGTTGATCGCCCGCAGTCAAAGAACCTTCAAGGAAAAATAAATTGAGGAGCTTTCAAGAACTCAAACTGATTGCGCCTGTTCAGCGTGCAATCGCCGAGGAAAACTACGAGACCCCTACCCCAATTCAAGAAAAAACCATTCCCGATGTGATGTCCGGACGCGATATTCTGGGTTGTGCTCAAACAGGCACCGGTAAGACCGCTGCATTTGCATTTCCGATTCTGAATCGACTTGGCCAATGCAATCGGAAATCCATCCCTAATTGTCCGCGAGTCCTGGTGCTCGCGCCAACGCGAGAACTGGCCATCCAGATTGACAACAGCTTTGCGACCTACGGACGACATCTCAGCCTGCGTCAGGCTTTGGTTTACGGCGGAGTGAGCCAGACCAAACAGATCAGGGTCCTGAACCGAGGTGTCCACATTCTGGTTGCGACTCCCGGCCGGTTGTTGGACCTGATGAATCAGAGATACATCGACTTGAATCGGCTGGAAGTGTTTGTGGTGGATGAAGCCGATCGGATGCTCGACATGGGCTTCCTGCCGGACATCAAGCGAATCATCGACAAACTGCCCGAACAAAGACAGTCGTTGTTCTTCTCGGCCACATTGCCGCCACAGATCATCCAGTTGTCGAAGAACCTGCTTACGAATCCGGTGAGTGTTGATGTGACGCCCAAGACGATCAGTGTCGAGTCGATCGACCAGCGAGTGATGTTCGTCGAACAGCGACAGAAGAAGGCACTGCTGATGAAAGTGCTCAAAGCCGATGATGTTGGTCAGACACTGGTGTTCACACGCACCAAGCGAAGTGCGAACGTTGTTGCTCAGTATCTTTTGCGGAATGGCATCGGCGCTACGGCCATCCACGGCAACAAGTCGCAGAACGCTCGTCAGCGTGCGTTGGACGAGTTCCGACGCGCGCAGGTGCAGGTACTGGTCGCCACCGACCTCGCAGCTCGTGGGATCGACATCGATGGAATCACTCATGTCGTCAATTTCGAGTTGCCTAACGATCCGGAAAGCTACGTGCATCGCATTGGTCGAACAGGTCGAATGGGTGCTAGCGGGATTGCTGTGTCGTTTTGCAGTTCCAGTGAACACGGAGACTTGCTGGCGATTGAACGCTTGATCGGACAGAAAGTGCCGGTTGACGGCGAGCATTCACAAGGAGTTTCTGAGAACTCAAGTTTCACGAATTTGCGATCTAAGCGACCTTCTGATGGGAGAAACTTTGGGGCGAAAGCCCTTCGAGCGAAGAGCCATCGGCCCCGGAGTAAACCAATGGCCGATAGGTCGAGCGACGCAAGTGGCAAACAAAAACGCCTGCGTCGCAAGTGGCAACGGATGTCGTAAACGGGAGAAACAGGCAGAACCGCATACTTCTCGGGCAACGTCAGTTCGCGGTCAGGAAGCGGCAGTAAGTCAATGTAGGCTAAGCGGAGACTTATCGATGAGCGACAAGAAGACGTCAACAGATTTCAAAAATATCTTTCGGGTCCGGGAGGCGATTGAGAAAGAGGGAGAGCGCATCCTGCGGATTATCACTGCGGAAGATGGCCACCCGTGGGGATTGGACTTTGTTCAACTCCAAGAGTGTCCTCGGCATTATCACAACAAGACGACCGAGGTTTACGTGATCGTTGAAGGGTCTATTAATCTCGAGGTTGACGGTAAAATCTCAACGCTCAATCAGGGCGATCACGTTTCTCTCAAACCAGGCCAAGTGCACAAGGTTTTTGACGGTCAGCCGGGAACTCAAATGATGGTTTTCTCCTTTCCACCTTCTCAGGAAGAAGACTTCATCGAAGCGCCTGCATAGAATCTCTTGCCAGATACCCGAAAATTAGTGCAGGTGTTCCTTGCCAGATGGGACCATTAGTTGGCTTAGTTTTGTGAAACTTCGGGAATACAAAATTGGAGTAGACTTTGAGGCCAACCAACGAGTGGGCCTATATCGATTGCGGCTACGCGTACAGAGAAAATAGGACCTTCAAAAATCCAAAGCCGACTTCGACAAGGCTAAATCGCTGAGATAGGGCCCTACCGACGAATTCAGCGAAGACTGACTGGCAAAAGCGTCGCTACGCTTCCGAGATTAATCCCGGGATAAGAATCCGAAATCTGAATTTCTGTTGCAGGTTTTGGAGGTCAATTAACATCCATCAAGCCGCGACGGGGGTGGGGGTAAATTCCCGGAGGGAAGTCAGCCAACGTTTAGGATTTTCTTGACCAAGTCCACAAGATCATCGCTCGTGAAAACGTGGTTTTTTCCGTCGAGGTACACTTTTTCTACGTCAACCATCGTTGCGGCAATACCTGCACGATTTAGGGCAATGTATGCATCGATCAAAAGCACCGGTGGATTGCCACGAAGTCGCATCGCGAGGATATGGATAAGGGATACGGGTGTCCCATTTAGAAAAGCTGATAACCACGGTCGCGCCAATAGGAAAAAAACTGCTAGTACGATCAGGGCAAAGAAGGCTACCATGGCGAATATGACGAACAAAAACGGCTCTTGCATGGCATTCACAACCTAATCGGCTTTTGGGGTATAACGAGTTTGTTCATGGATACCGCCTTGCACGGCAGTAATTCAAGGATGTTCGGCATCTGTCGTCATATCTGCAAGCAGTGTGCATTTCAAGCTTTGCTGATTTTTGAGAATATCTCTTCCGCTTACCAGACTGGTTCAGGCAGTCTGCTCTCATTCAATGACGTGCGATGTCCTGCGATTGCTAGCATCCACAAGCAAAAAGGGGCGATGAGTCGTCACCTTCAATTCCGAAACCTGTTTTTCAGTCAAAACCTCGACCGCTGGATAGCTATACCCCCTCTTCCAACCTGCCGTCTGATGTGAGCGTCGCTATACTGATTTATCGCGTTGAACCTACACTGATAGCGTATTGTTGCAATTCACACTTTCCGATTGAGGTAACATTGGCACTTGAGCTGCGTGGTGCTTGGTCTTCTTTTTTATGCAGACTGAAACGGTAGCGTTAGTCGGCGACATCGGCTTCGCGGACCATCGCCACGACGCGAGATTTCGTTGCTTCGGACAGGGCAGGCCACCGTTTGTGGCAGCTTGTTGTACGTTGTTGCGCCGGGTGGCTACTCGAGTTTCTCCCGCGCAGTTTTTGACTGTGCGGTGCGTCGTTTATTCAGCCCAATACCGTCTTGATTTCATGCGAATTCTCTGTACACCCGTTTACTCAAGAATACTTTGTCTAGTGGTCTATCGATATTGACCGGTTTCGCCAACATTCGTATTGTCCTGCGGTTCTCTGACATTTGCGACGCTTGACAGGGATACGATGAACCAGCAAAAGCTACTTCGTTCGGCACGAACAGTGTTTCAGCACGTGGCCAATGCTTTGGACGCCAAGTTCTCGCTCCGTCTGTGGGACGGATCGGTCGTTCCGCTCGGCAACAACGTCGATCCGGATCTGCTAGTTTCCATCAGTGGACCAGGCGTGATCGGCGCACTGCTGCGCAGACCGACCATCGAAAACGTTGTCCGGCACTACGCGTGCCGTCAGATCGATTTCCACGGCGCCGACTTTATGACGTTTGCCGAAAAGGTGCGCGTCAGGAACTCACGCAAGTGCGTGCGAAGCATCAGCAAGCTGGCACTGGCACGCCACCTTTTTCCGTTTCTGTTTGTTCCGGCCGAATCAGTCCAACTCGACCACGAGTGGCGCGGCGACGAATTCGGACAGCGGCGCACTCAGAGTGACAATAAGGATTTCGTCCAGTTCCACTACGACATCGGCAACGATTTCTACCGCCTGTTTCTTGACCGGAATATGGTCTACTCGTGCGCGTACTTCACCGACTGGAACAATTCACTGGAACAGGCACAACTTGACAAACTGGACATGATCTGCCGCAAGTTGCAATTGAAGCCAGGTGAAAAGCTGTTGGATATTGGTTGCGGCTGGGGCGCGTTGGTTTGTCACGCGGTCCAGAATTTTGGGGTCGAGGCGCACGGGGTGACGCTGTCACAGGCCCAGGTGGATTTTGCGAATGAACGCATCCGGACACTGGGTCTGGAAGATCGTGCGTCCGTCGAACTGAAGAATTACTCCGAAATCGAAGGCTGCTATGACAAAGTTGCCTCCATTGGGATCATCGAGCATGTGGGAACCGCCAACATTCCCCAGTATCTTCGGAAAATCAATTCACTGCTGCCGGACAAGGGGATTTTTCTGAACCAGGGCATCACGCGTCCGGCGAAGCAGTCACGGCACCGGTTCCGCAAAGTTCGCCCCGAGCAGCGTGTGATAGCGAAGTATATCTTTCCCGGCGGCGAACTGGACTACATCGGCCACACCCTCGAAGTCATGGAGTCACAGGGTTTTCGCGTGCATGACGTCGAAGGTTGGCGAGAACATTATGCGCTGACCTGCAAACTCTGGTGCCAGCGACTGTGGGAAAACCGCGATGAAGCAATTCGGCTTGTGGGCCAAGAGCGATTCCGCTTGTGGTTGGCCTATCTCGGTGGCATCAGCTTCCCATTCCTCGACGGTTCGCTCTGTTTGTTTCAAACATTGGCCACCAAACACACGTCAAAAGGCCATTCCGGCATGCCTCCGACACGCCGACACCTTTACGACTTCGAGAGCAAAATCAGCCGCGCTGCCTGACAAGCGTAATGTGCACAGACGGGGAAGGTGATGGCCCGTAGCGAGGTCACAGAATTTCGCGTTTCTGTTTCATCCATTTGGGACGCCCAATGCGATGCAGAGAATCGATCAGTCCGGGCGCCAACCGTTTTGAATTATACAGCAGATATGCCAGAGGAGTGACCAGGACCAATCTACGGTCACGATAAATGGCTCGAATCGCTTTGGCGGCGACGCGTTCGGGAGTCGCACAAAGCCAGCGCGGAGGTTCGGGAGTCTGTCCGCCCTTGCGACCGCAGAGCGTCGATCTGAAAAAGTTGGTCGTCACCGGGCCTGGACAAACCACTGTGACTCCCAGACCCTGACGACCGAACTCTGCCCGAAGCGCCTCGGTCAAACCGACTAAACCGAACTTGCTGACTTGGTAGGCGGCGTAACGGCCGCCGGCCACCAATCCACAAATGCTGGCCACGTTCAATATATGAGCTTCCGTACGTTGGAGAAACACCGGTAGCAGCATTCGCGTAAATTGAATTGGAGCATGCAGGTTGATCGCGAGCAGCCAGTCCCATTGTTCGGCCGTCATCTTGACTGTTGGCCCGTAGTAGCAGACGCCCGCATTATTGATCAGTATGTCCAACTCACCCCATTTGTCCAGAACATCCTGAACGGCCGCGGTGATTTCGTGCGGTTGACTGACATCGCAACGACGGCCGATCGCCTCGACACCCAGCCGCTGGGCTTCGCAGACAACTTTCGACAGCCCGTGATCGTTGATGTCCAGCAGGAACAAGTCAGCGCCTTCACGAGCGAGTTGCAGCGAGATGGCTCTACCAATTCCCTCTGCCGCACCCGTGACCAATGCTTTTTTTCCGTCAATGACGTGCATGGCGATTATCCATTTGTTTCACGCAATCGAATCGCGACGCGAAATGTAGGAATTTATGGGCCGCAGTCAAGCCAGATTTTTGTGGATTCGTGGTGGTCAAGAGATTTTTGCGACACGACAAACTAATTGTAACATCAAGTTCGTTGGCAGGTGCGCTGGTCTACCGATCTTTGCGCTTCAGCTGGTTTGCAATAACCATTGGAAAGACTTGATGTTATCGTGTTCTGTGCTTCTCATCGACTAGAAACCTTGGAGCACGATGCCGAGCCAAAATTCTGCGGAACAGTCGAATTAGAGAGAGCCGAATCTTCGGCGCCAAATCGAAACAGAAAGAATCTCTGGATCAAGTCGGCCAAGATCGACCAGCTACAGGCGTTTGTAAATCCCACATTTTATGGGTCAAACTAGTCGCTCAGTATTTTGACCGTACGCGATGCCGCCAATCTACACTTCCATTACATCCGTCACTGCATATCGCCCGGCAACAAACAACGGAATGTTTTTTCCGAGTATTTTGCGGTGGGTTCGCATCGCCAATTCTGGATCATTGTTTGTCTCAGAGAGATGACCCAGACAGGCCCATTTCAGATTTCGATCGGATGCAGCGTTGAGTAGCTCAGCCGAATCAATGTTCGACAGGTGCCCACCTGATCCACAAATGCGCTGTTTCAAGAATTCCGGATACCAGCCGTTGTTCAACATTGCCGGATCGTAATTGCTTTCAACGAGGACAGCGTCAAGCGAGCGAACAACCGCTTCCAAGCCATCAAAGACGTAGCCCAAATCGGTCAAGATGCCCAGTCGGCGTTGGCCATCGTCGATCACAAATGCGACACCATCCGCGGCGTCATGTGGCGTCGGTATTGTCTCTACGCTGACTTTATCAAAACGAAGCGTTGAACCCGCTTCGTAATGACGAATGTCATGGATTTCGCCAAGCCCGTCCTTCGTTCTTGAAGCGGCTAGCGTCTTTTTTGTGACGTGGACAGGGATGCTAAACTTTCGCTGAAAGACGCCCATGCAACGTGCGTGGTCACGGTGGTCGTGCGAAATCAACAGAGCGTCGACTGTTGCAATATCTCGGCCGTGCGAGGCCAATCGCAGTGCGGCCTGACGTCCGCTGATCCCGGCGTCGAACAGCAGTCGAACACCGTTTGCTTCGACGTAGATGCAGTTGCCATTGCTTCCGGACTGGAGAGAGATGACTTTCATCGCCACATCTTATCTTCAACACCGTACGATAAATACTGTTTCAAGAACCAAACCGTTTTTGGCCAATCTGCTACAAGCTACACCAACGTGCAACATGTTAATTTTTGAGTCGATTGTAAGAGTGGCACAAAACCAGAGAAAAACGGTATTTTCGTCCGAGAGTTTCCCGAGTAGCTACTCTATTGCTACTTGCGTCCAGAGCGCAACAGTAAAGCCGCGTCGTCACTCTTGGTTACAACGCAGCTCGACAATCGTTCACTAAAGAATCGGTGGACCAGTTAATTGTGGCGCAAAATCGCTTGGCCACCACACCATCGAGAATTTTACACGAGGATTTCTCTAACGACGCGTGCTTTCGCCTGGACGCCGGTCAGTCGCTCGTCGAGTCCCCGGTGTTTCACGGTGAATCGTTCGTGATCGATTCCTAATAAGTGCAGAATGGTTGCGTTTAGGTCACGAATATGGACAGGATTGCGAACGACGTTGTAGCTGAAGTCGTCCGTCTCGCCGTGTGTGACGCCGCCTGATACACCGCCGCCGGCGCACCACACTGTGAAACACTTGGGATGATGGTCACGGCCATAGTCGTCTTTCGTTAGAGTGCCCTGACTGTAAATCGTGCGTCCGAATTCCCCACCCCAGATGACCAGGGTATCGTCGAGCAGACCTCGCTGTTTCAAATCTTGGACGAGGGCCCAGGCAGGCCGGTCGACTTCCGCCGACTGGCGGCGAATGTTTTTCGGCAGCTCTTTATGGTGATCCCAGCCACGGTGGAAGATTTGCACGAATCGAACGTCGCGCTCGGCCATACGGCGAGCCAACAGACAGTTGGCGGCAAAGGTTCCAGGCTTCTG
>CAUZSN010000101.1:0-9849 GCA_963582345.1 Planctomycetota bacterium | reverse complement strand
CTTCAATGGCTCGATTGCGAAATGGACTTTCCTGACCCGGTTCGGTTAACGTGCCTCGGGTTTCCCGTATTTCTTCAAGCGTCTGACTGTCAACGTATGCCTTGCCGTCTTGGATCAACTGCACCGCCCATTCGTGCAACCGCTCGAAATAGTCCGATGCGTAGTATTCGCGATCATTCCAATCGAAACCCAACCACCGCACATCCCGTTTGATTGTATCTACGTATTCAACGTCTTCTTTGGTTGGATCGGTATCATCAAATCGCAAATTACACTTGCCACCGAATTCTTTGGCGATCCCGAAATTCAGACAGATGGATTTGGCATGACCGATGTGCAAATAACCGTTCGGTTCTGGTGGGAACCGAGTCACCACCTGGCCATTCCATTTGTTCGTCTTCAAATCTTGCTCGACGATCTGCCGAACAAAGTCTGAAGTCGGTGTCGATTCAGTTGTTGACATTCTTGCGGCTCCATTCCTGACAATTATAGGCGAGCAGCGTGGATCACAAACGCTTCAAGGCTCGATCAAGTCGAATCAAACAACGCTTACGGCCTAGAAGGGCCAGACAGTCGAACAAACCGATACCAACAGACTTGCCGGAAACTGCGACACGGACTGAGTGGATTATTTGTCCGATCTTGATCCCCTCAGTTTCGACGAAATCGTGCATCAGCTTCTCGAGTGACTCGGCGTCGAAAGTCTCGGTTGTAGCTAACCGCTCGCTAAACTTTTCCAATAGATCAGCCGCATTCGTCTTGCGGATTCTCTTTTCAAAGGCCTTTTCATCATAGTCCAGTTGATCGTCGGCAACGAAGAACTCGCGGTGGTCCAAGATGTCGCAGAAGATTTTAAGTCGGTTGCCCATTGCAACGAGGATTTCGGAAATGTAACTCCGCACTGCAGTGTCGGGATGCGCGTCAATGAGACCGGCTTTGACGAGGTACGCGAGACAGCCGTCGATTTTGTCTTCGATTGGTAACTGTCCGATCCAATGAGTTTGTAAACTAATCAATTTGTCCGGATCGAATCCAGCTGGACTTTTGATGACGCGATCGAGCGTGAAGTTGTCGATGATTGATTCCAGAGTCATAATCTCGGTCTTGTCGTCCAGCGACCAACCCAGTCGCGCCAAAGCGTTTAATACTGCGGCCGGCAGATATCCCATTCGCACGTAGTACTCGACCATGACCGGATCGAGTGCACGTGAGCCGGCTAATCCGATCTGCGGCAACACCTGGTCGGCCTTGTCGAACATTTTCTTGAATTGCGGATTTTTGCGGTACTTGTCTAGTTTTCGTTTGCTAAGCTTTTCCTTTGAACCCGGAGCGGCCACATAAGGAATGTGCACGAACTGTGGCAGTTCGTGACCGAGGGCCTGATGGATCAGGGCCTGGATCGGTGTGTTCGACAAATGTTCTTCGCCCCGGATCACGTGAGTGATTTGCATAAGCCCATCGTCGACGGCCGTGGCAAAATTATATAACGGCGATCCGTTACCGCGGACGATAACCGGATCACAAATTAGTGAGCAATCCCATTCAACACGCCCGCGAATCGCGTCGTCGATCGTTACGAATTGGTCGCGCGGCACCGAAAACCGTACGACCGACGGACGTCCTTCCAATTCGTATTGCTCGATTTGTTCCGCAGTGAGTTCCAGCGAACGGCGGATGTTCAAATAGTTACGACCTTCTTTCTTCGCAGCCTGCCGATCGGCCCGGATTTGTTCAGGCGTGTCATAATCATGATACGCTTGACCTGCGTCCAGCAATTGCTGCTTTGACTGATCGTAAAACAGGTGGCGCTGTGACTGAAAATACGGAGCGTACACACCACCAACTTCGGGGCCTTCGTCCCAATCAAGTCCCAGCCATCGAAAGGCACGCAGAATGGGTATCAATGCTTGTTCGACGTTCCGTTCTTGATCGGTGTCGTCGATCCGCAGGATGAACTGACCTTCGTTATGTCTGGCCCACAGCCAATTGAACAGGGCGGTCCGCATGCCGCCGATGTGCATGTATCCAGTGGGACTAGGAGCAAAGCGAGTTCGAACTGTTGCCATGAAAGTTCAGTTTCCCCAGCGTGCGCTATGGAATGCTAGATGTCCATTTCGAAATTCTGCTGCTGACTCTGGGATATTCGACCAAAGAGAGCGAAGCTCTTGTTGAACCATATGTTGTTAAATAGCTCACGGCAGGCGGCTTGGCACAAGCCTTGCCTACTGCACTCAATTTCTGATTAATTTTCGAAATAAGCATCTAGTCTGTGAAGTGAACCGCTTTCCGCATTGTGACAACTTAACAGAGTGCCATTCGGATGGAGATGCTTATCTGAGCCATTGACCATGATATGACATACGGCTGTGTAAATCGTGTTGGTTGAAAAACTGCGGTGGATCATAGGGAACCCGAAAGCAGAGGGTCAAGACTGCCCGATTGTGTACACAACAGCACATTCGCTGCGATATCGCGTTTGCGGATTAATTGGCCGTCATTGAAAATGAGCAGCTCTTATCAACATCGCACTCCAAAACTGCCAAGCCATTCAGTTTCTGGCCTTCAAGCTGCACGAAAATCTTGGTCAGTGATTCTTGGACTAGTGTGTAGTCACCACAATCCCAGCAGCGCACCGTGCCACGGCCATTACTGACAGGACCTTCATAGTCTAGGTAGTGTTTGCGATGAACCGGCAATGGCTCGGCCGCTATTTCACCAGAGCTGTTTGGTTCATCAAGCAAGCGCCACGTTCTCAGAACGGCATCGACTTCCAGCATAAAGTCCCAGTGCAAAAAAGGGTGATCGTGAACCAGAATGACGAAGCGGGGCATATGATGCTCACTGCAGAATGATTGACTAGTTAGCCGTGTTGGTATGGTATTTGCGTGCTGTATACTACAGATATTCGGATACAACTCACAATTCGATTTGGGAACTGGGAAGAGCGATGATGACACCTCGTGAAGTGCTTGCTCTATGTCGCGAACGCGAAATCCGAGCCATCGATCTGCGATTCATGGATTTTCCCGGAACGCAGAAGCACTTCACAATTCCTGCTAAAGTCCTGACGGAAAAGGACTTCGAAGAAGGGTTTGGATTCAACGGCTCGTCGTTCCACGGCTGGCAGGCGATCAACGAAAGTGACATGCTGGTGGTGCCACAACCTGAAACTGCATTCGTTGATCCGTTCATGAAAGAAACCCTGGCGATGACCTGCAACATTCAAGATCCTATCACACGCGAAGACTATGCCAAGGATCCGCGCAATGTTGCCCGAAAAGCAGAAAATTACATGAAATCGACCGGCATCGCCGACGTAGCCAATTTTGGGCCCAAGGTCGAGTTTTTTATCTTCGACGAGGTTCGTTTTGATCAAAACGAGCACGAATCGTACTATCATGTCGACAGCGTCGAGGGCCAGTGGAACCGGGGGAGCGAGCGGAACGGACCGAATACGGGTTACAAAATTCGATATAAGGAAGGCTACCTTCCCGTCCCCCCTACCGACACGCTACAGGATATTCGTACCGAGATCATGCTGTCGCTGATGGAATGCGGCGTCGAGACGGAAGGTCAGCATCATGAAAGCGCCACCGGCGGGCAGTGCGAAATCGACTTGAACTACGGTTCGCTGGTCCAGACATCCGACCACGTGCTACGGTACAAGTACATCGTCAAGAATGTGGCCAGCCGACATGGAAAGACGGCGACTTTTATGCCCAAACCATTATGGAATGACAATGGATCAGGCATGCACCTGCATTTTTCATTGTGGAAAACCGACGAACCGTTGTTTGCCGGTTCCGGATATGGAGGGCTAAGCGACACAGCCATGTACGCCATGGGAGGCATCCTGCAGCATGCTCCCGCCTTGTTGGCCTTCTGTTGCCCGACTACAAACAGCTACAAACGTCTGTTGCCGGGCTTGGAGGCTCCCGTCAACCTGACCTACAGCTACCGCAATCGCTCGGCGGCAATCAGAATCCCGGTCCACAGTCCGCATGCCGAGAAAAAACGGTTCGAATTTCGGTGTCCCGATTCGTCTTCGAATCCGTATCTTGCCATGTCAGCTGTCTTGATGGCAGCCATCGACGGAATTCAGAACAAGACTAGTCCCGGAGATCCGTTGGACAAGGATATCTACGATTTGGATCCTGAAGAACTAGTCACGTTGGCGAAGGCGCCTATGTCGCTCGAGGAATCCTTGAACGCCCTGCACAAGGACCATGACTTTCTATTGAGAGGTGATGTGTTTACGGCAGACGTTATCGACACGTGGATTTGGTACAAAACCGAGCACGAAGTGGAAGCCCTGCGTCAGCGACCGCATCCATTTGAATTTGCTATGTATTACGATATTTGAGCGGGTTTGATCGGGACCGAGAAGCCCATCGAGATCAACTCGCGCAAATATATGCCGGTAGAAAATCTTCTTCCTGCTTATGCAATCACGATTTCTTGGTTCCCGAAGCAAATGAGTAGGACTTTGATGAGTAAATGGAATCGTCTTAACCGCAAGATTATCACGTGCAAACGATGCCCTCGTCTGCGCGAGTATTGCCAAATGGTCGCTCGCGAAAAACGCAAGATGTATCGCGACTGCGACTATTGGGGAAAGCCTGTTCCTAATTTCGGGGACTCACGGGCGAGACTGTTAATCGTCGGGCTGGCTCCAGCAGCGCATGGCGCCAATCGAACCGGCCGCATGTTCACCGGCGACCGCAGCGGCGACTGGCTGTACCGGGCGCTGTATAAAGCAGGATTTGCAAATCAATCAAAATCGAGTCATCGTGATGATGGTTTGGTGCTTACTAATTGTGCTGTCACTGCGGCCTGTCATTGTGCACCGCCTGCTAACAAACCAACTCGAGAAGAGATCCGTAACTGCGCTGATTGGTTCGACACAACCGTTGTTCTGCTGCAAGTGAAAGTCTTTTTGGCCTTGGGCCAAATCGGATGGCGTTCGGTAATTGATAAGGCCCGCGACGCAGGTTGGTACTCGGGACCGATTCCAAAGTTCGCCCATGCCGCCACTGTCCAATTCGACACCGAACAATGGCTCGTAGGCAGCTATCATCCTAGCCAGCAAAACACGTTTACGGGCAGACTGACTGAGACAATGTTGGATCACGTCGTGCAAACAGCAGCTACACTATTGCAGCGTGGGGCTTCTTAACGAGGAGTGTCCTGACGGACCACGCGATGGAAATGTAACTCGACGACCCGTTCGACAACGCGATGCAGGCCTTCGACCAAACAAGCTGGTTCATGATCCTCTTCGCCCTTACGTTTGATTTCTTCCACCGATGTTCCAGGAAAGACAGTGAACGTGCTTTGATGGATGATCTGATTGCCGGCATCGAGTTCCGGCATGATGAAGTGCACGGTGGCACCGTAGGTCAGCATGTTGCGTTCGTACGCGTCCTCGTACGGCCGAAGTCCCGGAAACGATGGCAGCAATCCGTGGTGCAAGTTGATAATCCGACCTCCGGAAAATCGCCAGCATGTACTGGGCGGCAGAATCCGCATGTAGCGGGCTAATACGATGTAGTCGACTTCGTATTCATCGAACAGTTCAACCATGCGATTGTTGTTCGGACGACCATGTTCGTCACCAATGTGATGCCAATCGACGGCGAATTGTTCGGCGACACCTTGGCAGGACGGTCGATTTCCGATGATCACCGCGGGCGTCGCTTTCAGGCGCTGATCACGGATTGCTCGCAAGACGGCCAATACCGGCTCAGGCCGGTGGGTCGTACAAATTGCCAGTCGTGGATGGCGGTTGTGTTCGTCTCGCGACCACGTGCGGATCGACAAACCTTTCAAACGACCGATTTCCTTCATCTGCTCGCGCAGGACGCGAATCGGCTCGCGATCGGCCGACCATTCCATCCGTAGCAACATGGCGAACAGACGTTCAGAATCGTGATCATACATCTGGATCTCGCGAACATTCGCTCCACCCGAGGCGACATAATGTATAATCGGATCTGCGAGGCCCCTGTTGTCCGGGCCGACCGCAGTGATGACGACCTGCATGTTGAGCTACCTTTTAACGCTAGACATTCCGCTTGTCTCGTTCAATCTTTCGCGTGTATCATGGACGTTTTATCGACTGTAATGGGTCCTGTCACTAGCGATTACTTGAAAGCGGCTAACAACTCAGTTATAAGCAGCCGCAGTGTTTTGTTGCCTCGCTCACCGACGTAATCTGGAAGAAAAGGTGTCGCACACTAACCCGAAGCAGCGAGCTTTGTACTCACAAAAGTCCGCGTGACAAGCCAGAAGGCGAGATTCAAGTGTCACACGAGAATCTTTGGGCACCTTGGCGGTCCTCCTATATAGAGACAACTGACCTGAATCAGTCGAGAGACTGTTTTCTTTGTCAGTATCGCGATGCACACAGTGATCAGGACAACATGGTTGTTGACCGAAAGTCACGGTCCCTGACTGTATTGAACCGTTTCCCGTACAACAACGGTCACATGTTGGTTGCACCGTCAGAACATAAGGCGACACTTCAAGATTTGGATGATGATGAGCTGCTGGAATGTGTGCAGAAAATCAGGCAGATGACGGATGTCTTGGAAAATGTCTTGAAACCCGACGGCTTTAACGTCGGGCTGAACCTGGGAAAAGCTGCCGGCGCCGGCTTACCGGGACACTTACACTGGCATTTGGTTCCCCGTTGGGAGGGGGACACCAATTTCATGCCGGTGGTTGGCAACACAAAAGTGATTTCCCAGTCGTTACAGACATTGTTTCAACTGATACAAACAGAATTGAATACAAAAGACAAAGAGTAACTGTGCTTAGTTTCGCTGATTTTGAGCACTAGCAATTCAGAGTGCGACATCCTATGACTGGTTAGTGTGGTCGTTTTCGTGTGTTAGATTTCTCCAGCCTAGGTGAAATCCGATGCTTTTATTACTTCTGCGGGTACTGTATCTCGGTGTTTGCGCGGGAGCGATTGCCACGTTTGTCCAACCAGGATCGGATCCGCCACAGATCGTCACGGACAACGAGCTTACAGCGTTTTTTTCTTGCTGGCTGGGACACAAGTCGTAACGCTAATCGACGTTCTGACTCCACACAAGCGAATCGAGATCATATCGGCCATCTATTTCGGGGTCTTGATCGGGACATTGTTGAGTTACCTGTTGATATTGGCCTTGGACCCGGTTTTTAGGGCAATGAAGATAGTCGCGTTCCGCGGTGGAGTCATTTTGCTGACAACGCTGTTTCTGTCATATCTCAGTATCTCGATTTTGCTGCAAACTAAGGATGACTTTCGGTTTGTCATACCGTACGTGGAATTCTCACGCGAACTGAAGGGTGCTCGGCCGTTATTTCTAGACAGCAGTGCATTGATCGATGGTCGTATTGCGGACGTTGTCGAAACAAAGATTCTCGATTCAGAGTTGATTGTCCCCGAATTCATACTGCAGGAGGTGCAGGCGATTGCCGACAGCAGCGACAAGAACCGCAGGACACGTGGCAGGCGAGGTCTGGACATATTGACCAGATTGCAGAACAGCCCGAACGCTGATGTGACAATGTACCAGACCAAGGACACCAGCGACAGAATGACTACTATCGATCAACGATTGGTCAACTTAGCCAAAGACCTAGGCGGCCGCGTCGTGACCAGCGATTTCAACTTGAACAAAGTTGCCAACGTGCAGGGTGTTGAGGTGGTTAATCTGAACGACGTGGCCAACTCGTTGAGACCGCGATACCTGCCTGGCGACCACCTACACATCAAGATACTCAAGGAAGGTGAGTCGCCCGGTCAAGGCATCGGCTACCTCAACGACGGAACCATGGTTGTTTGTGAACAGGCCAGCAATCTGATAGGAAAGGACATCGCGGCAGTCGTGACAAGTGTATTGCAAAGCAGTGCGGGGCGCATGATTTTTGGACGGCAGGCTCAAGCGGACGATAAGTCGTAAGAGATGCACATTGTAGTTTGTGACATTCCGCAAACCGGTCCGTTAAAGTTGGGCGTAAGCCTTACATCTGTTCACAAGTTTGGATGCCCAATAGCGCAAGGCCGACAGACAGTATTCGGGCGGTGAGATCACAAAGTAGCAACCGACTGATTCGCGCAGATTCGCTATCTGCTTTCAAGACCGGACAATCCCGATGAAATGCGCTAAAACTGTTGGCGGTTTCGAAAAGATACTGAGTGAGAATGTTCGGCCGACAATCCACAGCAGCGTCATCGATCGCCTCCGGAAACCGCAATAATTGCAGAGATAATTCTCTTTCCTGTGGAACTGAAATACGAATGCTTCCGCTCGAACTGCAGAGCGCATTGCGGTTCACGTTGCCTTTGCGAAGGATCCCTCCGATACGAGCATACGCGTATTGAATGTAGGTGGCCGTATCGCCGTTGGTCTCCAGCATTTTTTCCCAACTAAAAACGTAATCGCTGTCACGATTGTGTCGCAAATCGGCGTATTTGATTCCTCCGATTCCGACAGTTTCGGCGACCTTGGCACGAGTCGGCTCGTCTAATTCCGGGCCGCCCAGCTTCGCATCGTCGTTTTCCTCAACGATCTGTCGGGCCCGTGCGATCGCTTCGTCCAGCAGACTTTCCAGACCAACGATATCGCCCGAGCGTGTCTTGAACGGTTTCTTATCGTTACCCAAAATCGTCCCAAAACTGACATGTCGATATTCCGCCTGGTTGAATCCCCATCGTCGAGCGGTAGTAAAAAGCAACCGAAAGTGTTCGCTCTGCCGTGCGTCAACGACGTACAACAGTGAGTCGGCCTGGAACTGTTCATGTCGGTATTTGATTGTCGCCAGGTCCGTTGTCGCGTAGGTAAAGGCGCCGTCTGTCTTACGGACGATGAAAGGGGCTTCGTTTCCTTCAACGAAGACACAAACCGCACCCTCGCTTTCACTCGCAATACCTTTGGATAACATGTCTTGGACAACATCAGCTAGCATCGACTGATAAAAGCTTTCTCCCAGTACTCGATCGATCGTGATCCCCAAGCGGTTATATATGACGTCCAGTGCGGCCCGGCATTTCGGGATGAATTGTTCCCAAAGTTGGCGACTGTCTTCATCGCCTGCGTGCAGTTTCGCCGTTTCATTGCGAGCGGCTGCAACGATGTGGGGATGCGTATCAGCCAAAGTTTTCAGCGGAAGATCGTTGTTAACTATGTCACGCCGCTTTTCGTATTCGTCGATCCTTTCCGATAATTGAGAGAAGTGTGCCCGCATTTTCTTTACCGATTTATGTGCCTGTTTGTCGTTGGGGTCGGTAGCTGCCTCGACAGATTCCAGACACTCCCGCTGCTTTGCCTGTTGTTGTTTTAGTTCCGGAAGGGCGGAATTGATGTCGTGGTAGTCGGAAATCTGATTGACCAGACGATAAAGCCGGGCTAGTTCGGCCACGCCACCTTTGTCAAAAGCACCACGGTCAAGGAAGTGTTTGTAACCATAGATAATCATTCCGAACTGCGTACCCCAATCGCCAATGTGATTATCACCAATAACGTCGTGTCCTATAAATCGCAGGATACGACACAGTGCGTCGCCAATCACCGTGCTCCGCAAATGACCGACGTGCATTGGCTTAGCAATGTTCGGACCCGAATAGTCGATAACGTACTGTCGTCGAAGTTGTGTCGGTTGGTGGCCCAATCGCTCATCCGAGATCAGTCGATTGATCGTCTCTTCAATCCAATCGTCTTTCACTTTGAGGTTAATGAACCCCGGTCCAGCGACTTCCGGCTCGTGACACAAATCGGACACATCAAGTCGAGAAACGATTTGGGATGCGAGTTCGCGGGGCTTTGTTTTCCGCTCATTCGCAAGTGGCATTGCGCA